>SIAW01000116.1 GCA_009695465.1 Pedosphaera sp. | reverse complement strand
GGCGGACCGGAGCACGTGTACCGGCTGCACATCGCCGCGCCCGTTCCAGAATTTTCGGGCAGCGTGACTGCGCCCAACTTCACGGTTGAACCGGGCAAGACCAACGAGGTGAAGGTGACCGTGAAAACGTCGGGCGGGTTCAACGGCAAGCTGCGCTTGAACGCGGTGGGATTGCCGGCAGGCGTCACCGCTGCGCCGGTGGACGTGGCCAAGGCGGGCGAGTTCAAGTTGCTGTTGCTGGCCGCACCGGGCGCGCAGCTCATCGGCGGCGAGTGGCGGCTGGAACTTCAGGCTGTCGAAGGCGGGCGCACGCTGCCGGTCTTTTGCGATCTCACCAGCGCGGGCTCGGACAACGGCGTGCCGCAGGGTTTTCCTGATCTACTCGTCCGACAGACCGCGCAGCTTTGGATTTCGATTGTAGCACCCGCGCCACCAGCGGCGGTGCCAGAAAAGAAACCCTGACCGCCGCGCACACGCGGGCAAGTTCGCCCTTGTTTCAACGTGCTTCGGGACTATAGTTTTCCCTAATCAAGCCACTGCCTGCCGCGGTGCTTTGGTATTTGCCTAGCCAACACGACACATTATGCAACGCCACGCTTTTGCCCCTTTGATCGCCGCTCTGTTTGCCTTGGCGATGTGGACCGGTTGCGATCAGCAACCCCCAGCGAACACCGGCAATTCCAAACCCAAACCGGCAACGCCGATCCCGTCGGCAAATGCCAACGCCACTGCGCCGAAGTCTGCGACCCCGGAGGCCAACAAGACTTCCGCAGCGCCGACTGTCCCGCCGGCGGGCGAGGCGACCTTCAAGCTCGCGCCGGGCCAGAGCACCAGCTTTGCCGCTGTGGCACGGCACTTGGATGCGGGCGGGTCGTTCTATTTGTACGTCAGTCCCGATCAAGTGTTCAACTGGGTGGATCGCGGCTTTGATGCCGTGGGTCGGCTGCTGGATGCCAAGCCCTTTGACATGAGCGACAGCGACGCGGCCACGGGCAAGCTCGCCTTGCGCATCACCCGCGCCGCGTTTGTGCAGAGTGGCGTGCGCGACATTGACGGGCTCGGTGCCAGCACGATTGATCTGGGTGGAGGCATCACGCGCAACGTGCAGATGCTTCATCACCCCGCTGCTGCAAACTCGGGGCTGCTGTGGAATGTGTTTGGCAAGCGACCGCATGCGTTGGACGCCTTGAATCTGATGCCCGCCGACACCGCGTGGGCCGCGCACGGGGATCTGGACATCGCCAACGCCACCGCGTGGTTCAAGGCATTCGTGGTGCAGCAAGCGCCGCCGGAGGTCGCGAAGTCCGTGGACGGTTTTTGGGAGTTGGCCAATCAGTCGGTGGGACTCGACAAATTACTGGCCAGCTACGGCGGCGAGGGTGGCGTGTACATCACGTTGGATGCGAACAAGACCATCGAGATTGACGCAGGCGCGCTGGGTCCGCTGGGCCTGGGCGGGGTCATTGAGCAGTCATTGCCGCCGATTGAAGTTCCCGCTGATCCATTGCCGGTGAAGCCGCCTCAAATACCCACGCCACCGAAACCCACGACACCGCCACCTCCGACAAAGGCAACCTCGTCCATCCAAGTGCAGCCCGCGACGTCCGCTCCCAAAGTCGTTGATGTCATCCGGCCGGTGCGCCCCACGGCGCCGGCCGCGGTCGCCAAGAAAATCAAGATCCCCGAACCGGGCTTGGTGGTGGTCATCAAGGCCCGTGACAACGCGCTGCTGGATTTGATCACCAAACAAGTGGCCGAACTGAAAATCCCGGGGAAGGAAGTGACCGCCGACGGCGTGAAGATGACGGTGTACGCGGTGCCGGTGGAGGCGTTGCCGATGGCGCTGACCCCCACGTTGTACCAAGCCAACGGCTATCTGGTGTTGGCCAGCACGGAGGCGCTCGCGCGCAAAGTGCTCGCCGTCCAGCAAGGCAAGGCGAAGGGACTGCGCGACACGGCGGAGTTCCAGCGCCTGACGCGCGGGCTGGATTTGCAGGGCAACCAATTCCAATTTCTCAGCCAACGCTTCGGCGAGCAGTACACCCAGATGATGCGCCAGATGATGGAGGTGGAGGATTCGTTCGACATGCCGCCCTTCATGAAAGAGTGGATGCTCAAGTTCATGACGATGGGCATGAGCAGCACGGTGAGTGTCATGCAGGTGTTGCCCGAAGGTTTCTGGGGCGTCAGCCACACCACGGGCATTCGGCAGGAGAGCGCCCTCCTCGCTGCGGGCGCAGTCATCCCTGTGGCCATCATGGCGGGCTTTGCGTTGCCCGCCCTTCAAAAAGCGAGGGAGGCCGCCAATCGCGTTAAGAATCTCAACGACGCCAAGCAACTGGGCATCGCGCTCATCCAACACGCGTTTGATAACGGCAACAAACTGCCTGCCGCCAATCAGTGGTGTGATGCGGTGTCAAAAACCACGGGGGGCGCAACCCTGTTCGCCGCGCCGGCGGGCGGCCCTGCGGGAGGCAAGCAATCCAGCTTTGCGCTCAACGCCGCGCTGATCGGTGCCGACATTAACAAGGCGGATGAACAGACCGTGCTGCTCTTCGGTGCCAATCTGGGCTGGAACGGGGCCGGCGGATTGAAGGAGGCGCAGGAATATATGGAGCTTGCGGCGGTGCCGCAAATCACCATCGTGTTTGTCGATGGCAGCGCGCGGACCTGCGCTGAACACGAATTGCAAACGCTGCGTTGGAAACCGTAACCCGAATCACTGGAGGAAAATATTATGGAAGCCATAGGGATCTCGTTCATCTCAATCATCGCGCTGCTGTTGGCCGCGCCGATCAAGGCGCCGTTGCCGCCGCCTGATCTCACCAAGCCGATTCCCAAACTGGAAATGAAGCGGTCGGCCGAGCGCACCGCGTTCTACGAGACGGCCAAGTATCTGGACTTGGGCGGCCAGTTCTTTCTCTACCTCAGCGCCGAGCAAGCGTTGGCCGATGCGGAGCTGATGATCAAGCGCGTGCAGGACATGCTGGCCGCTGTTGCGCCGGTGGATGGCCCGCGCGATATCGCCGAGGCCAAGATGGTGCTGAAACTGGTTCAGGCGGGTTTTAAGGAAAGTGGCGCGCGCCAGATCAGCGGGTTTGGCGCCAGCAGCATCGCCACCCAGCGCGGGTTCTTTCGCAGCGTGGCGATGTTGCACCGTTATGCGGATGCGAAAGAGCCGGGCATCCTCTGGACGGCGCTGGGCGAAAAGCCGCACGCGCAAGCGGGTCTGCAATTACTGCCCGCCAGCACCGTGCTGGCGTCGCATGGCGATGTGAATGTCAACGAGGCGCTGGTGTGGCTCAAGAAATTCATCGCCGTGAACGCGCCGGCGGAGGTCGCGCGGGAGTTTGCGCAGGGGCTTGTGGAGCTGAATCGCGAGCATAACTTTGAGAATCTCCTGGCCGGTTACGCTGGCGAGATGGGATTGCTCGTCACGCTGGACGAGAAACGACGCATCAACATCCCGCTGCCCGGCGGCGAAGTGCCGCTGACGATACCGGAGCCGAGACTGGCATTGGTGTTGAAAATCAAAGGCGCGGCCATCACCGACACGCTCAAGAAGGCACTGGAAAAGTTGCCCGCCGGAGAAGCCGAAGAGGTCGAGGGTGTCGCGCTGCACGTGCACAAAATCCCCGAGGGACTGCCGGTGGATATGGACATCCGGCCCACGTGGTTTGTGGTCGGCGGCTACCTCGTGCTGGCCAGCAATCCCAATTTGGCGCGCGAGATCATTGCCGTGCAAAAGGGCCGCAACAAAGGATTGAGCGGCACGACGGAGTTCCAGCGGCTTGCCAAGGGATTGGAGTTGGAAGGCAACTATCTGCATTACGTCAGCGCGCGGCTGGGGCAGACGTATTTTGAGGCGATGCAGAATGTCCTCGATCGCGCCGCCAAAGCCGAGGCGCTGCCCGCGCCGTTGAATCAGCTCATCAAACAACTGCTGGCCGATGGGCGCAATCATCTGGCGAGTTATCTGGGCGTGCTGCGCGTGCAGGAGGATGGACTGTTGTACACCTCGCACGCCACGCGCGGTGGGCCGCAGGCAGCGGCGGGTGCGGCGGGCGGTAATGCGGTGGCATTGGTGTTGCCCGCGTTGATGAAAGCCCGCGCCGCCGCGCGCACCACGCAGAGCATGAACAATCTTCGGCAGCTTTCGCTGGCGGCGCACACTTACGCCGCCGATAAGGATGGTCTGCCCGTCGCCGGCCAGTGGTGTGACGCGCTGATGCCATGCATGGAGAACAACGAACGACTCTTTGTTTCCCCCAGCGCCGCTGTGGCAGTGCTGCCGACGGGCAAGAAGCCGTGTTCCTACGCGATGAACGCAAAGTTGAGCGGACTGAAACTGACTGATCTCACTGAGGTTTCCAGCACGGTGTTGTTCTACGAAAGCAACCTCGGCTGGAACGGCGCGGGCGGCGAGAGCACGGTCGCGTCCGCCGAGCCGGGAGGGGATTGCTTGATTGCTTTCGCGGATGGCCACATCCAGCGCGTGCCCAAAGCCCAACTCAAAAAACTGCGCTGGGCACCATGACGACACCAGATCCCGGCACTTTGGATTCTGCAGACTCCGCCTCCATCTCGCGCCGGGATTTTGTGCGCACCAGTTCTGCGTTAGCGGCAGCCGCTCTCGCAGGCGGAAATCTCAATGCGCTGCAGGCTGCCGAAGTTCCTGCGCCGCCGAAGCTCGTTCACCGGCCATTGATCACGCCCGCTGCCAAGTTCAGCGACGTGTCTCGTGGTAATCCAAAACCGCATTCGCTCAAGGGCGACGCGCTCGTTCAAGCGCGGCTCACGCCGGAAACGTGGCGGGTGGAGATCACCGCCGATACCACGTTCAAAGAGGCCGCTGACATCAATAAGTCGTTCACCCTTGCCGACGGCACCGCGCTGGACTTGGCCGCGTTGCAGGAACTCGGCAAGAAACATTCGGTGAAGTTTCTCAAGGCGATGCAGTGCCTGAATATTCCCGCGCCGCTCGGGCAGGGCTTGTGGGAAGGCGTGCCGCTGCGCGAGGTGCTGCGGCTCTGCGGCACGATGCGCAATGTGCGCCGCATTTATTTCTCGGGCTTTCACAACAACGATCCGAAGCAGCTTTTCCGATCTTCGCTCAGTTACACGCAGGCGATGGAGACGCCGCCGGGTGAGTTGCCCGCCTTTCTCGCGTATCGGCTCAATGGCGAACCTCTCTCACTCATTCGCGGCGGTCCCGTGCGCATGGTCATTCCGTGGTCGTACGGCTTCAAGTCCATCAAGTGGCTGCAACGGATCTCGCTCACGAACGATTACCGCGCCAACGACACTTACGCCGAACAGAACAACGATCCCGAGTCGTACTTGAAAACGGCGGCGTACATCGATGGTCTCCCGGCGAAGATTCCCGCAGGCAAGCCGATCGCCATCACCGGCCTCGTCATGGCTGGGTTGTCCGGCGTGAAAGGTGTCGAGTATTTGTTGCAGCGCGACGAGGCCAAGCCTGACGCCGCAGAGCAATGGAACGAAGCGCAACTCGAAGAGCCGCCCGCCGATTGGAGTAGCGTGCTTCCTGCGGGCGTGACACCGCAGCAAGTGCTCGGCTTCGATCCCAAGACTGGCAAGCCCGCGACGTGGCCGCTGCGTTACAGCATGATTTCGTGGGCCGCCACGGTGAAGGGATTGGCTCCCGGAAAATATGCCCTGCGCGCGCGCGCGGTGGATTTGAATGGGTTCGCGCAGCCCGAGCCGCGCCCCAATCAGAAGGCCGGCAGAAATACCCCCGACCTGCGCGAGTTTGAAGTGGTGTAGTTCACTCGCCTCTGCCTTGCCGTGGGAGATTCCAGGGTTTCACCGAGAGATCCTCTTCCAGCACGACCTTGGTTGGGGAAATCGGTGTCTGAATTTCAGCGATGGCCGCTTCGATTACTCCGAGCAATTCCTGCCGGCCATTCCTCTCCTTCGCGGAACAGGTGTAGATCTCGGGCAGATTCTCGCACCACTCTGCGATGCGTGCCGTGAACGCGGCGATGTTGGCCTGCACTGCCCCGGGTTTCACCGTGTCAGTCTTGGTGAAAACGAGCACGAATGGGACGTCGCTGTCGACGAGCCATTCCACGAACTCCAGGTCAATTGACTGCGGCGGCAGGCTCGAATCGATCAGCGCGAACACGCAGCAGAGATTCGGCCGCTCCTCCAGATATTCAGCGACCGCGTGATTGAACTTGGCCTTGTCCTTGCGCGCCACGCGGGCAAACCCGTAGCCCGGCAAATCCACCAAGCGCCACGTTTTGTTCATCGTGAACATGTTGATGAGCTTGGTGAACCCGGGCGTGGGAGAAACCCGGGCCAAGTCCCGCTTGCCCGCCAGCATGTTCAGCAACGAAGACTTACCCACGTTGGATCGCCCGATGAAAGCGAACTCCGGCAGCGACTCGTCCGGACACGAAGCCAGATCCGGCGCACTGCGGTCAAAAATGGCAGATGCAATATTCACACTAAAATCCGACGGCGAAGTGTCGCAACAAATTGCCTCCGCTGACACAACCAATTTCAAAGTGCGGACAGGGAAGGCAAAGTTGATAGGCCAAAGCAAAAAGCCCGCGCGACTGCAGCCTCGCGGGCTTGTGGATCTGAAATAATGGCTACCGAACGATTCAGCCTATCAGGGAGGGGTTCCGCAGCTACGGCCAATCCTGCGAGATAGGCGCGCCAACCATCGGCCGCGATGGTCGGCAGCGGGTAAGTTAC
>SIAW01000115.1 GCA_009695465.1 Pedosphaera sp. | reverse complement strand
GAACTGCACGCGACTGACGGGCTTGGAAAGCACCGCCAAGGCTGTGCCCGACCGAATCTCTTCCGCCAACGACGAGGAGGCGCACATCACCGCGCCGAACAGTCCGGAGACAAAGAGCACCGTCAGCGCGCCGTTCTCCACCAACTTGCGATCGAACGCCTCCAGCGGCCGGTCGTTGTAGCCAAACCCGAAGTACGGGATCATCGCCAAGAAGATGCAGAAGAGCGTCGAAGCGGTGAACAGCACTAAGAACACGGGCTGCCGCACCAGCTCCATGAAAGCATTCCGAGCGATGGTTGGGATTTGCCGCATGCGCCTACGTTCCGTGCAAAGCGGGGCATCATAGGAATCTCTCCCCGCATTGCAATCCGAAATCCGACCGGCCCCGCGCGCATTGCGGCTCGACACTGCACCGCGCACTCACTACGCTCGCGATCAAGAACGCCTGCATTCGCGGGCCAAAGGGGGATGCAAATCATGCCGGGTGCGGCGATCCAAGTAGAGGCCCACAGGGACGGTCAGCTTCTGTCGCGACACGCGCTGGAGGCCGGCGAGTACCTGATTGGGCGCGACCCCGCCTGCCCCATTTGCGTGGACAGCCCGGAGGTATCGCGCAAACACGCGCGACTGCTCTTCGACGGCACGCGCATCGAGATTGAGGATGTCGGTGGACGCTACGGCACGTTCGTAAATGGCCGGCAGATCACCGGCCGACACACACTGGCCACCGGACAATCCTTGTCTGTCGGCCGCACAGAATTGCGGCTGACCCTGCTGCCCCAGCCCGCGCCCGCAGCCATGGTCCAACCTGTCCCTGCCACGCCCGCTGAAACTGAAACGGTCCGGCCGACCCGTTATGAGACGGGCAAAATCATCGCGCAAGGTGGCATGAGCCAAGTGATGTGCGCGGAGGATCACACGCTGCGCCGCTCTGTCGCGCTCAAGGTGCTCACGCCGGAGATGGCCAAAAACCCCGGCTTGGTGCGCCGCTTCCTGCAAGAGGCGCTGGTGCTGGGTCGGCTGGAACATCCGCACATCATCCCCATTTACGACTTGGGCGTGGACGCGCAGGGCCGCCAGTTTTACACCATGAAGCTGGTGCGCGGCGTCACGCTGAGCGAGGTGCTCGATCAACTGCGCAGAGGCCGAACCGAGACCGTCAGTAAATATCCGCTGGCCGAACTGCTCGGTGTCTTCCAGAAAATCTGCGACGCCGTGGCCTATGCCCACGCCAAAGGCATCATTCACCGCGACCTCAAGCCCGCCAACATCATGCTCGGCGAGTACGGCGAGGTACTGGTCATGGACTGGGGCCTCGCCAAGATTCTCCACCCGCACACCGTGGAGATCGCGCTCGCTGACGGGACGCCCGCCGGCAGCAGCGGCACTCGTTACGGCACCATCATGGGCACGCCCAACTACATGGCGCCCGAACAGGCCGATGGCAGGCTCGAAGCGATGGATGAACGCACGGACATCTTCTCGCTCGGCGCCATCCTGTACCACATCCTCACACTGCGCCCGCCTGTCACCGGCGCCACTGAGGAGATCGTGCTGGATAAAATCCGCGCCGGTAAAATTGATCCGCCCACCCGCTACAATCTGCCGCCCGAAAACGCCAGTCCCGACACCATCGCGCTGATGCACTGCCCGGACCATCAAGTGCCCGAGGCGCTCTCGGCCATCACGATGCAGGCGCTGGCACGTCAACCAGCGAAGCGCTATCAGTCGGTGGCCGATCTGCAACGCGACTTGGGTGCGCATCAAGCGGGCTTCGCCCCCACGGCCGAACACGCCAGCGCGCTGCGGCAACTGCGCCTCTCCCTGCGGCGCCACGCCACGGCCGCCGTCGCTGCCTCCATCATCGCGCTGTTGCTCATCGCCTTTGGTGTGCACTCGATGATCAAGGAACGCGAACTGCGCCGCACCATCGCGAAACTGCACGACACCGCGCCGGTGTATTATCGCACAGCGCAGACGCTGGTCGCGCAGAAGAAACTCGACGAAGCCCTCGGCAGCATCGACCAAGCCGTGGCACTCCAGCCCATGGCCGCAACTTTTCAGCAGCTCAAAGGCGACATCCATCTGGTCATGCTGCAATTTTCAAAGGCGCGCGACGCCTACGCCAAGGCCGTCTCGCTGGATCGCACGCAGACCAACGCGGCCTCGTCGCTGGCGCTCAGCGATCAGTTGCTGGCCAAGACCAGCACCAAGTCCCTCGCGTTGCCGCAACTGGACGCCGTGTACCAACATCTGCGCAGTCAAAATCGCACTGCGGAAACCGAAATCCTCGCCGCGCAAATCGCCGTGGAACGACAGCGCGTTTGGGAGCAGGCGCAGGCCGCGCTCAAACCGTTGGGCGCACAAGGCCGCGTGCGCGCCAATGAACGCGGCCTGCTCAAGGTGGATCTGGCGCAGACGAGCATCCACGATTTAACACCGCTGTCGGGGCTGCCCATCGCCTCGCTGAATCTCTGGCAAACCAAGATCACCAACTTGCGCCCGTTGACCGGCCTGCCCTTGGAAGAACTCTTTCTGGCGTACACCGCCGTGAATGATCTGGGCCCGCTGGAAGGCATGCGCCTGCAATCCTTGACGGCCGCCTACTCGCCCGTGAACGATCTGCGCCCGCTGCGCCAGATGCCGTTGATGTACCTGTATCTCAGCGGCACCAAGACCACGGATTTGACACCTCTGCGCACGATGCCTCTGCGCGGCCTGCATCTGGACCGCACGCCCGTGAGCGATCTGCGCCCGTTGGTGGGACTGCCCATCCGGCAGTTGCGCTTGGACGGTTGCACGCAACTCACCGACCTGCGGCCGTTGGCGCAATGCACGGAATTGGAGACACTCATCCTGCCGCCGAAGCCGGGCGACATCACCTTCCTCAAGCAACTGCCCAAACTGCGGCGGCTATCTTTGGTGTTCGATCTGGACGAAACGAAGATCCAGACTACGGAGAATTTCTGGCGCACCTACCGGCGGCCGTGAGCGCGGGGGACTGTGGTCTATTCCGGCTTCGCGTCGGGGGTCTTGAACTCGCGCGTGCGTTTGAGTCCCTCCAAAATCTCGCTGCCCTTCATCTGTCCTGAAAGATTTTCGCGCAACTCCGTGGCGTCGGCCTTGAGCCGCGCATTGGGCGTGCGCGCCGCCAGCGACAGCCATTTGTAAGCTTCCACCACATCTTTCTCCACGCCCTCGCCGCGCGCCAAGAGCAGACCCAGATCAAATTGCGCGTGCGGCCGTCCCTGCTCGGCGGCCAACTTCCACCACTTGATCCCTTGGGCGGCATCCTTCTTCACGCCAAATCCCATGATGTGAATGCTGCCCAACGCGTGCTGCGCGCCCGCGTGTTTTTGATCAGCCGCCTTGCGATACCACAGAAGGGCCTTGGCGTAATCCTGCGCGACCCCTTGCGCCTCGCCGTACGTCGTGGCCAACTGGAACTGCGCCTCCGCCTCGCCTTTCTCCGCAGCGGCCAGTTGCTTCACCAGATCTTTCACCGGCGGCAAATCTCCGGCCTCAACCTTCGCCAGCACCGCCTTGGCCCGATCGGCCACGTCGGTGTCAAAAGAACTAGCCGCCTTGCGCAACCAATCGCGGGCACGAGTCAGATCACGCGCCATCCCGTGCCCCTCGGTGCAGGCCAGCCCCATCTGAAACTGCGCGCCGGCGTGTCCCTGCGCGGCCGCTTTGCCGAACAGTTCAATCGCCTTGTTGACATCGCGCGTGGTGCCGCGTCCCAGCAAGTGCAGTCCCGCCAGATCATACTGCGCCTTGGCGACACCGGCCGTGGCCGCGCGCTGAGACCACTTCACCGCGTTCTCAAAATCCGGCGGCCCCGTCAGTCCGCGCAGGTAAAGAATCCCCAACTTGGTCTGCGCATCGGCGTCGCCCTTCGCCGATTCCGCCTCAAGTCCATTCAGGCAATCGCGGAACAGCGCGCGCGCCTTGCCCAAATCTTTGTCCGTACCTTTGCCTTCAAAGTAGAGCGCGCCCAAACGGAACTGCGCCTTCGCCTGCCCTGCCGCCGCAGCCTTGTCGGCCAGTTGAAACGCGGCGTTGAAATCCTGCTTGATGCCTTGCCCGTCAAAAAACATCTCCGCCAGTTCGTACTGCGCCTTGGCGTCGCCCGCGATGGCCTTTTGTTTGAGCGCCTCGAAATCCACGGCTTGCAGCGCCCCGCCCACAGAGAGGAGGAGCAACAGCGCAAGGCGGCAGATGGAGCGGGTGAAAGTCATGGGCGATGTTATGTTGGCAGCAACTCGGAACTCAAGGATGCAGTCGTGTGACGGCGCCGCGCCGCATCACGGTTTTTTCTCCTTGGCTTGGCGCACGAGCCGGCGGCCTTCCAGCAACTCGTCGGTGGACATTTTGCTGATCAGCTCGGGCAACTCGGCTTGGGCTTGGGCGTTCCCTTTTTCGCCGGCCAGCGTGTACCACTTGTAAGCTTGCGCGCGCTCGATGCCTTCACCGCCGCTGCCCTGCGCCTGTAGCTGCGCCAGCTTGACCTGCGCCTCGGCATCGCCTTTTTGCGCCAAGGCCAGCAGGGCTTTGATGTCCTGCGGCGGAGCCGCGCTTGCATCGGGGTCACGCTCGGGCACGGGCAAATAATCTTCAACGGCCTGCCGGACACGACTGATCTCGTCGGCGGTCAACGTGGGTTGGAGCCGTTTGAAATCGCGCCCGGCCTCCTCGATGCGCGCGTTGGCCGCGAGGTAAAGCCACTTGAGCGCTTGCACGTTGTCCTTTGCGCCGCCATCGCCATTGGCCAGCATCGCGCCCAGTTTGAATTGCGCGGGCGGGAAGCCCTGCTGCGCCGCGCGCGTCACCCAACGGCGCGCGTGGCCGGAATCTTTGGGCACGCCTTTGCCTTCGAGATGCGCCTCGTAGAGCGCGTACTGCGAATGCACGTTGCCCAGCTCGGCGGCCTTGCGCAGCCACTCCAGTCGCGGGACGGGTTCCTTGGAGGCCGCAGGCCATTTGTCCTCGATGGCCACGGCGATGCCGTACATCGCATCCGGGTCTCCCTTTTGAGCGGCTTGGGTGTAAAACTTCCAGGCAGTGGTTTGATTACGATCCACGCCCTCCCCTTTTTCGTAGGCGATGGCCAGCGCCACCATGGATCGCGTGTCCCCTTTCCCAGCGGCTTTCTGCAGCCACTTGGCCGAGGCGTTGAAATCGCGCGCCACCAACGTCACCTGCTCAATCTTCGTTGGGTCTTTGGGATTGCGCTCTGTCTGGGTGACGCCTTGGTTGTACATCACAGCGAGGTTCCACATGCCGAAGGTGTCGTCCTTCTCGGCCAGCTCGCGTACCAGCCCGACAACCTTGGCGCCGTCACGTTCAATCAGTTTTTCCTGCCCATCGGACATCCCTGAGAAATAGAAATCCACCAGGATGCGTTTGGCCGCCAGATCGCCTTGATCGGCGCGCTGGTTGGCGTACTCAAAATTGATGATGCGCAGGAGCCGCGGGTTCGCGTACTCCAATCCGTAGCTGTAACGCTGTGTGGCCGGCGTGGGCTGGGCTTGGAATTGGCGCAGTCGTTTGGTGACGGTGAAGAGTTGGTCGGAGGTCAACAGTTCACCCATCCCCTCGACCGCTTGGCGCGCATCCGTCAGTCCTTGCTGCGCCGCCAACGCCAGCCAGTAGTACGCATCGGGCACACTTTTCGCCACACCCGCGCCCTGATAATAGAGCAGCCCCAAGTCGCGCTGTGCGGGCGCGGTGCCCTGCTCCGCCGCTTTGCGAATCCATTGCGCGGACGCATTGGCATCCACCGGTCCGCCCCAACCGCGCAGGTGCAGATGCCCCAACCGATTCTGCGCGATTGCCAGTCCACCCTCGGCAGATTTTTGGAACCATTGCCGTGCCGTCGCATTGTTCTGCATTTGGTGCCGACCATCGGCGTGCAGTTCCGCCAGATGAAACTGCGCCAACTCGTGTCCCTGCGCCGCGGCTTTGGTCCACCAAAGTTTGGCTTCCTGCGGTTGCGGTATGCGCTTGGCGGCCCTTGCGCCAACGCCGACGTTGAGCAGGCCCATGCGGAACTGTGCCTCGGGCAGTCCCGCCTCAGCGGAGGCTTTGACCAGTTCATTCACCTTCGTCGTGCTGGGATCAATGGCGACGCCCGACATGATGAGCAGCGCATGCTGGAAGCGCGCCTCCGCTCCGCCCTTTTCCAATTGCGGCAGCGCCTTGGCCAGACGCTGCACGCCTTCCTTTAACTGCGCGGTCGTGCCGTGGCCGAGCACTTGCATGACGCCCAAACGATAGGTGCCCTGCGCGTGATTTTGTTTGGCGGACTTGCTGGCCCAATGATGCGAGGCGTTGTGGTCAATGGTCGCGTTGTGGCGGCCCCAATAGTGGGCCTCGGCCAATTCGTACTGGGCTTGAGCCTCGCCTTTTTCAGCGCGAGTTTTCAGCGCGGCCAAGTCAACCGGGGCGGCAATGGCCATCGCCGAGAAAAAGACGGACAGCAAGCAGAAGGTGCGAGAGATCATCGGATGCGACGGCTACGGATTGGCAGGTTTGGGTGCCGGCACGGGCGGAGGCGGCGTCGGCGCGGCTTTGTCCAACTCGAAATAGTTGACGGCGTACACAGCTTTGCGCGCTTTCTCCAGCAGCAGCCGCTTCTGCTCGATGTACGCTTCATTGGCCAGATGCGCGCGGATCTCTTGGCGGCGACCGTCCAGCGACACTGTGTAGTCTTTCAGCGTGCGGTGAACGTAAAGGATGTAGTGATAAACACTGCCCGGCGGCGATTCGGCCTCCGCTTTGCCCGGCGTCATTTCCTTGTGCGCCTTGAGGAGAATCAACCGGCGATCGCTCTCCGACATTTCATCAATGGCGCGGCGCGCACTCAAGCTCACCGGATTGGATTCCAATGCCAGCAAACCCTGCGGGCCGTCGCCGGCTTGCCCTT
>SIAW01000017.1 GCA_009695465.1 Pedosphaera sp. | reverse complement strand
GACGCCCTTCTTGGGGCCGCCGATTGTTTGCGTAGAACAAAGCACGTCATCTTCGAGTCGCACAATGAGAGCGAAATGAAACTTGCTTCCCAGTTACTCGGCAGGAGTGGGTTCCTCCTCAGGAGGTTCCGGAACCGGAACTCTTTCTGGGAAAAAGCAGACTGATGATGTCAGACAACTCAACAACTGAAACGAAACCCACCAACACGGTGGCACCGCCGCCGCCGTCGGATAAAATCAAGATCAAGGTGGACGGGCGCGAGATTGAGGTGCCGAAGACGATGCCCGATTGGCAGGGCAAGCCGCAGCCCACGACGATGCTGCAGGCGTGCGCACTCGCCGGACACGAGGTGCCGCATTATTGCTATCACCCGAAGTTGCCCGTCGCGGGCAATTGCCGGATGTGCCTCGTCGAGTTTGGCACGCCGCAGTTGGGGCCGGATCGCAAACCGGCGTTCAACGAAGATGGCTCGCCCAAGATCGCGAAGTCCGTGCTGCCTTACGAGCCGCAGACGCCGCGCGGCGCCATCAGTTGCGCGACGCCCATTTCGCCGGGCATGGAAATTTATCCCAGCTCGCCCGCGACAAAACAGATGCGCGAGGCGGTGCTCGAATCGCTGCTCATCAATCATCCGCTCGATTGCCCGATCTGCGATCAAGCGGGCGAATGCAAGCTGCAGGAATATTCCGTTGAGCACGGTCAGGCGCAGAGCCAGTTCGTGGAGGCGAAGGTGCACAAGCCCAAGGCGGTGGATCTTGGCCCTCGCATCATGCTGGACGACGAGCGCTGCATTCTCTGCACGCGCTGCATCCGTTTCACGAAGGACATCGCGGGCGACGACGCGCTGGGCATCGTCAATCGCGGCAGCTACAACACCATCGCCGCGTGGAAAGAGGGCGCGTTCGACAACAACTACACGCTCAACACCGTGGACCTCTGCCCGGTGGGCGCGCTGACCTCGAAGGATTTTCGTTTCCAGATGCGCGTGTGGTTCATGAAGGAGACGAAATCCCTTTGCACCAGTTGCGCCACCGGCTGCAACATCGTGGCCAGCTCGCGCGAGGAGAAGGTCTATCGCTACGAGCCGCGCCAGAACGACGCCGTGAACTCGACGTGGATGTGCGACGCGGGCCGGTTGAATTACAAGTGGATCAACCGCGAGGATCGTTTGAAGGACGTGCTGGTGAGCGGCCGGAAATCCACGTGGGGCGTGGCGCTCAAAGAGATTTCTGAGAAGCTTGCCAAGGTGGCTCAGGGTTCGGTGGCGATAGTCGCCAGTGCGCGACAGACGAACGAGGAACTCTACTTGCTAGCCGGGCTTGCGAAGAAGCTCGGTGCAATCACGGAATCCGTCCCGCGCGTGGGCAAGGGGGACAAGCTGCTCGTCAGCGCGTACAAAAATCCCAACAGCAATGGAGCGCGCCTCACGGGCATTGCTGGCCCGCAACTCGGTGCGAACCTCGCGAAGATTGCCGAGGGCATCCGCAGCGGCAACATTCGCACGCTCATTGTTTTTGGCGAGGACGTGACGCAGCATGGCATCAGCGCGGATCTGCTTTCGAAACTGGACACGCTCATCGTCAGCGATATTTTGCCCTGCGCCACCACGGCGGCGGCGCATTATCTTTTGCCCGGCTGCGCGCACATGGAAAAGCGTGGCTCGTTCACCAATGTGAAAGGGCGCGTGCAGAAATTCATGAAGGCCATCGAACCCAAAGGCGCCGCCCGCGCGGAATGGGAATTCCTGCAGGAGCTGGCGCACGCCGTCACGGGGCAAAACGGGTTCGCGAGCATCGAGGGGTTGTTCAACCACATGGCGGCTGAGATGCCGGGATTCGCGGGATTGAAGTGGGCCGAGCTGGGCGACGGCGGCAAGACGGTTCCAATCTGATTTTTGCATGGACTGGCTCAACCATTATGTCAGCGGCCTCACGGCAGGACAGCAGTTCGCGCTGTTCAGCTTGTTGAAAGTCCTGATCGCGATCTTCGTGGTGGTGCTGCCGATCGTCGCCTACACGGTGGTGGCGGAGCGGCGCATCTCTGCGTGGATCCAAGATCGCGTGGGGCCCAATCGTGTGGGCATTCCCTTCACCAACATCCGGCTGTGGGGCTTGGGGCAGCCGCTGGCCGACGGTGTAAAATTCCTGTTGAAGGAGGACTTCACCCCCGCCTATGCGCGCACGGTTTATTTCTGGATCGCGCCGATGGTGGCGATGGTGCCCGCGTTGCTGACGTTGGCAGTCATCCCCTTCGGCTCCCAGCTCGGCGCGCAGAAAGTCGTCATCGCCGATCTCAACGTGGGCATTCTCTACACGTTCGGCATCGTGTCGCTCAGCGTGTACGGCATCGTGCTGGCGGGGTACGCGAGCAACTCCAAGTATCCCTTCCTCGGCAGCATCCGCGCCAGCGCGCAGATGATCTCGTACGAGATCGCGATGGGGCTAAGTGTCATCCCCGTGTTCATGTTGGTGGGCGACCTCAATCTGGGCAAGGTAATCGCCTATCAATCCAGCGGGGCGTGGCTGGTGTTCAAACAACCATTGGCGTTCGCGATCTTCCTCGTGGCGGCGTTCGCAGAGACCAATCGGTTGCCCTTCGACATGCCCGAGTCGGAATCCGAATTGGTCGGCGGCTACCACACCGAATACAGCTCGATGAAATTCGCCCTCTTCTTCCTCGGCGAATACGCGGCGATGGTGGCCGCGAGCGCCATGATGGTCGTGCTTTTCTTTGGCGGCTGGACACTGCCCGTGGCCGGCCTGGATCAACCCGCTGCGAGCCTCGGCATGGGCTTGCTACAAGTCGGCATCTTTCTCGGCAAGCTCATCCTGTTGATGGGCGTCTTCATTTGGGTGCGCTGGATGCTGCCGCGTTTCCGCTACGATCAACTGATGAAGCTGGGCTGGAAACGCATGGTGCCGCTGGCGCTGGCCAACATCGTCGTCACCGCCACCGTGTTGTTCTGGCAGTCTATTAAATCCTGAGCGATGCCAAAGATTGTCCAACGCCCCGTCTTGAAATGGTACGAGCGCCTGTACCTGCCCGCGCTTCTCTCCGGCTTGCGCGTCACGCTCAGCCACTTTTTTTCGTGGCGCAAATCCAAGGTGTACGAGGCCAAGACGCAGGGTCAGAAATTCAAGACCACACTCAATTATCCCGACGAACTTTGGACGGTGCCGCCGGGCTATCGTGGCGCGCCGTATTTGGTAAGCGATCAAGATGGTCACACCAAATGCGTCTCCTGCCAGCTCTGCGAATTTGTCTGTCCACCCAAGGCGATCAAGATCACCCCGCCCGGCACCACTGGGCAGACTGCCGACCGGCCCAACGCGGAGAAGATGCCCGCCGAGTTCGAGATCGACATGCTGCGCTGCATCTTCTGCGGATTCTGCGAAGAGGTCTGCCCCGAGGAAGCCATCTACTTGGCCAAGGATTATTACGCGGGCTATGATCCCAAGCTGATGCGCCGCGACTACGCGCTGACGGGCACCAACCGGGCCGACATGATTTTCAACAAGGAGCAACTCCTTGAGCGCGGCGGCACGCATCCGGACGCCATCCAGAAGTGGGCGCACAAACAAAACGAGGCCGACGCGCAGCAAACCTTCCCCGTGAAACCGTAGATGCACGAGACGCTCTTCTACATCTTCGCCGCGCTGACGCTGCTCTGCGGCTTGCTGGTGGTTTTCAATCCCTTCAGCCGCAACCCCGTCACCAGCGCCATGTTCCTCGTGCTCACGATGATCTCCATCTCCGGATTGTTCGTCCTGCTGCAGGCGTACTTTCTGGCGGCGGTGCAGATCCTCGTCTATGCCGGTGCGGTGATGGTGCTCTTCCTCTTCGTCATCATGCTGCTGGACCTGCGCGAGTCCGAGCAGCGCCGCCTCAAAACTTTTTCCACCGTGCTGGGATTGGCGGCCGTGGGGGGACTGGCCGCCGTGATGATCGGCACTGTTAAACACGCGCAAGCCGGCGCGGCCACCGCCATCGGCGAGACGCGCGCGCTGGGCAAACTGCTCTTCACGCAGCACCTCTTTCCCTTCGAGATCATCTCGGTGCTGCTGCTGGTGGCGATGGTCGGCGTGATCCTGCTCAGCAAACGGGAGGTCGAGTGATGGACATCGGCGTTCACCATTACCTCATCGTCAGCGCGGTGCTCTTTTGCATCGGCCTGCTGGGCGTCCTCATCCGGCGCGGCTTGATCGAGATGTACATGGGATTGGAATTGATGCTCAACGCCGCGAACCTCGCGCTCGTCGCTTTCTCGCGTTTCCAGAACAACCTCGAAGGCCAGTTGATGGTGTTTTTCACCATCACCGTCGCTGCGGCGGAAGTGGCCGTGGGCTTGGCGCTCATCGTCGCGCTCTATCGCAAACGCAAGACGACCGACGCCACCGATCTGACCTCCATGAAACTGTAGCATGCCCGAGTCGTTACTCATGAAGTTGCCGTGGTTGGTGCTGTTCGCGCCATTGTTGGCCGCTGTCGCCATCATGTGCCTGTGCGGCGATCGGCGTGGCTGCAGCGCGGTGCTCTCCATCGGCGCCATCGTGGCCAGTCTCGTCGGCAGTGTCTGTCTCTTCGCCGCGTATCACGGCGAGGTCGTCCCCCCCGAACATCCGCTGATCTGGCTGCAAGTGGGCGACCCCATCGCAGCAGGCTCGCTGACTTTTGATTTCGGTTTCCAACTCGACAACCTCAGCCTGGCGATGCTGCTCATCGTCACCGGCGTTGGCAGCCTCATCCACATCTACTCGTGGGGCTACATGCGCGAAGACCGCGCTGTGCCGCGCTATTTCGCCTGCCTCAGTCTGTTCACGTTTTCCATGCTGGGCATCGTGCTCGCCAACAATCTGGTGCAGCTCTTCATCTTTTGGGAACTGGTTGGCGTCTCCAGCTACCTGCTCATCGGGCATTGGTTTGAAAAACCCAGCGCCGCCGACGCCGCCAAAAAAGCGTTCCTCGCCAACCGCATTGGCGACTTCGGCTTCCTGCTCGGCATCCTCATCGTGTGGGGCGTACTCGGGACAGTCAGCTTCGGCTCGCTCAGTGCCACTGTGAAAGCTAACCGCGAGGCATTCAGCGCGGTCGCCACCGCTGCGGGCCTGCTGATCTTCTGCGGCTGCGTCGGCAAGTCCGCGCAGTTCCCGCTGCATGTTTGGTTGCCGGACGCGATGGAAGGCCCCACGCCCGTCTCCGCGCTCATCCACGCCGCGACGATGGTCGCCGCCGGTGTGTACCTGCTCTGCCGCGTGTTCTTCCTCTTCACACCGGACGCGCTGCTGGTCATCGCGTGGACCGGCGGCATCACCGCGCTCATCGCCGCGCTGATGGCCGTGCAACAAAACGACATCAAACGCATCCTCGCCTACTCCACCCTCTCGCAACTGGGCTACATGGTGATGGCCGTGGGCGTCAGCGGGCCGGAGCCAGCGATGTTCCATCTCACCGCGCACGCCTTTTTCAAGGCGCTGCTCTTTCTCGGTGCCGGCTCCGTCATCCTCGCCCTGCATCACGAGCAGGACATCTGGAAAATGGGCGGGCTGCGAAACCGGATGCCCGTGACCTTCTGGACATTTCTCATCGGCACGCTGGCCTTGAGCGGCATGCCGCCGTTCAGCGGATTTTTCAGCAAGGATGAAATCCTTGCGCAGGCCCTCAACCAAAACCGCGCGCTCTTCCTGCTGGGCACAGGCGTGGCGATGCTCACCGCGTTTTACATGATCCGCCTCGTCCTCGTGGCCTTCACCGGCACCGCCCGCAGCGACGCCGCCAGTCACGCACACGAATCGCCCGCAGTGATGACCGTGCCGCTCGTGATTCTCGCCGCACTGAGCATCGCAGGCGGCGCGATCGGACAGGTCGCCCATCCCTTTGGAGAATTCGCCCGCGCCATCCATCCGGCCGCAGCCGATAGCACCGTCGCCATGATTTGCGGCACGCTGGCCATGCTGCTCGGCATGACCTTGGCTTGGCGATGCTACCGCAAAGCCACTGCGGATCCCCTGCCCCACCTGTTGGGCGCGCCCGCACGCTGGATGCGCGACCGCTTTTACTTCGATGAACTCTACGCGTGGCTCAATCGCTGGACGCAAGAACTGCTCTCGCACGCGGCGAACTTTGCCGACCGCTGGCTCATCGCCGGCGCGGGCGTGCGCGGCGTGAGCGGCCTCACGCAATTGACGGGCAGCGCGCTGCGGCTGTTTCAGACGGGCAACCTGCAGACCTACGCGCTGCTGTTCGCGGCGGGATTGCTGCTGTTGCTCTACCTATTTTTGTAACACACGATGTCACCCCTGACGGTCATATTGGGCGCACCACTGCTGATGGCGGTGGTCTTGATGTGCGTGCCCGCCGATCGTCGCGACCTCTTGCGGCGCGGCACGCTGCTGGCCACGATGATCTCGCTGCTGACGGCGCTGCTCCTGTTCCTCTCGCTGGAAAATGCGCCGGCCGGTCCCGGTAATCTTTCCACCGCGTTGACTGCGCTGCAAAGTCCGGTGCCCTTGCTCAACGAAACCGCCCCGCCGCCGTTGGAGGCAAAGTACCAATTCAAATTCACCCAGCGCACGGATTGGATGCCTTCGCTGGGCATCAGTTATCACGTGGGCACCGACGGCCTCAGCGCGGCGCTGCTGTTGATGGCCACGCTGGTGGCCTTCGCCGCGGCGTGCTGCGCGCGCGATGTGCAGCGGCGCGACAAAGAATTCTACGTGCTCCTGCTGCTGATGAGCGGCGGCATCTTCGGCGCCTTTGCCTCGCTGGATCTCTTCGGCATGTACCTCTTTCACGAACTGGCGTTGGTGCCCACGTTCATCATGATCGGCGTGTGGGGCCGCGGTGAGGACAAGAATTACGCCGCGTACAAAATCACACTCTACTTGAGCGTCGGTGCGATGCTGGTGCTGGCCGGCCTGATCGGTCTGGCCCAGATTGTCCGCGCCAAATATCCCCCAGCAGAATTCTCCGGCTACAACCTGCTGGAGTTTTACAGCATGCTCGAACAGACTCACGGCACGGGCTTCAACGAGGGACTGGGCCCGCTGATCTTTCCGGCGTTGCTGATCGGCTTTGGAATTCTGGTGTCGCTCTGGCCTTTCCACACTTGGGCACCGATGGCCTACGCCAGTGCGCCCACCGCCACCGCGATGATGCACGCGGGCGTCATCAAAAAGTTTGGCCTGTACGGTCTCATCCGCATCGTGCTGCCGCTCCATCCCTACGCGCCCAACGCAGATTACTGGTGGCAATTGCTGCTGTGGTTTGGACTGGCCAACATCCTGTGGTGCGGACTGGTGGCGATGCGGCAGAAAGACCTGAACTGGCTGCTGGGCAACTCCAGCGTGGCGCACATGGGCTTTGTTTTTCTGGGCATCGCCAGCCTCAACTTCATCGGGTTGACCGGCGCGGTGCTGGTGATGGTCGCGCATGGCCTGCTCGCCGCGCTGGCCTTTGGCCTCAGCGGGCATTTGTATGCGCAGACCAAAACGCTGGAGATGTCCAAGCTGGGCGGGTTGCGACGCGAGATGCCCTTCATCGGCACGGCGCTTTTGATGGCGTTGCTGGCGGGCTGCGGCGTGCCCGGCTTCGCCAATTTCGTGGGCGAGATCACCGTCCTCTTTGGCCTGTGGAAAACCCAGCCCATCGTCACCGCCATTGTCTGTTGGGCCGCGCTGGTCATCGGCGCCGTGTACATGCTGCGCGCTGCACGACAAGTGCTGCACGGTCCGCCCCCGGCCATCCGCCCCAATTACACTGACGCGCGCGACTGGTCCGAACGCCTGCCGTTCGTGCTGCTACTGGGCGCGCTGCTCTTCTTCGGTCTGTTCCCCAATTGGCTCACAGAAAAAATGAACCGCAGCTATCATCGCATCGGCCAGTCCACGGGCATGCACACCACTCAAGTTTCTCCGCGCTGACGACATGAACTGGATGTTGTACAGCCTCGAGATCGTGATGGTCCTGACCGGACTGGGAATCCTGCTGCTGGATCTGGGCACACCCGCGCGCGGCAAACGCGACTTGGGTTATCTCGGCGCGTTCCTGCTGGGCCTGCTGCTGCTCCAAAGCGTCTTCCTGCCGGAGGCGCAGGAAGGATTCTCGCTCATGAGCAGCGGCAACTCCATCACCGCTGCCCCCGGCTACACGCTGGATCCTTTTGCGCGCTACTTCAAACACCTCTTCATCCTCGCCGCCATCTTGGTGTTGCTGATGACGGTGGACTTCGCCGACCGTCTGCGCCACGGCGTCTCCGAGTTCTTCGCCTTGGTCCTCTTCGCGCTGGCCGGCATGTCTGCAGCGGCGTCGGCCACGAATTTCATCACGCTCTTCGTGTCCATCGAACTCATCACCGTCACCTTCTACGTGCTGACGAGTTTTCAGCGCGACCAGTTCCGCTCGCTGGAGGCGGGCGTGAAATATCTCATCCTCGGCGCGGCGGCCTCCGCCGTGCTCGTGTATGGCATCGCGCTGATCTATGGCGCGACCGGCTCCATGGATTTCGCCGCGCTCGGCAAAGAGTCCACCGGCACGGCCGCGCAAGATTACATCCTGCAACTGGGCCTGCTGCTGGTGATGGCTGGACTGGGTTTCAAGATCGCCGCGTTCCCGTTCCAGATCTGGGTGCCCGATGTCTATCAAGGTGCGCCCGCGCCCGTCACGGCCTTCCTCGCGGTGGGATCCAAAGCCGCGGGCTTCGCGCTCTTGATGCGACTCTGCCACCATCTGCGCCCGGATTTGCAGGCTCTCGCGGGCACTGTGTTGGCAGTGCTGGCTGGACTCACAATTCTGTACGGCAGCCTGTGCGCCCTGCGCCAGCGCAACCTCAAACGCCTGTTGGGCTACGCCGGCATCGCCAGCGCGGGCTATCTGCTGCTGGGCTTGCTGGCATTAAACACCAGACAAGGCGGCCCCACCGCCAGTGCGGACGGTTGCCACGCCATGCTGTTCTATCTGGCAGGCTATCTCTTCGCGGTGATGGCGGCGTTCACCGTCATCTGCCACGTGTCGCGCGACGGGGAGGACGAGGATCTTTCCATACTGACGGGACTGCACCAGCGCTCGCCGTTGCTGGCCACAGTGCTGACGCTCTCCATCATTTCGATGGCGGGCATTCCGCCGTTGGTGGGATTCCTCGGGAAATTCCTGCTGCTGCAATCGGCCTTGGGCGCACTCGCCGAGCGTGGCGCGCATCTGTGGCTCATCATCGCGGCGTTAGCGGGTGTGGTGATCTCGCTCTACTATTACTTCGGCATCCTGCGCGCCATCTACTGGGGCAACGGCATCCGCACAGATGAAGTGGTGGAAACGCGCCCGCCAATAATCCTGCCGCCCACCGCGCGACTGACGTTGATCGCTTGCGCGCTGATCTTGGTGTTGCTGGGGATTTTCCCGGAACCGCTGCTCGACCTCTCCAGTCGCGCGGTGGAATTGTTCCGCTGACTTCAGGCCACCACGCGCGTGCGGATGGAATCGGCCATGCCCGGCAGTGCCGCCTGTGAACTGAGCAGCACCACCGTGTCGCCCACGGCAAGGTGCCCGCTCTCGCGCAAGTGCCGCAGGGTTTTCTCGACTGTGACTTCTGCGGGCGCATTAAAATCCAGCGGCCACACCACCGGCACCACGGCGCGCAGCAATGTCAGCGCGCGCGCTAAGCGTGGGTTGGGGCAGATGGCGATGATGAGCGCGTCCTTGGGGCGCATCCACGCGGTGCGCCGCACTGTCTCGCCGTCCACGGTGAACACCACGATGCTGCGCGCGGCCAGATCATCGGCCAACGCCACAGCGGCGCGGGCCAGTTTTTCGCGCGCACTGGAGAGCGCGACGCCTTCCTGAAAATGTGCGGGCACCTCGCGTTCCATGCGCATCACGACACGGCGCGCCACCTCTACGCAGCGCGCGGGGTGTTGGCCCACGGAAGTCTCGCCGCTCAACATGATGGCATCGGCCTGTTCCTTCACGGCGTTGGCCACATCGGTCACCTCCGCGCGCGTGGGGTACGGATCGCGCACCATGCTTTCGAGCATCTGCGTGGCGACAATCACCGGCCGGCCCGTGGCCAGGCACGCGTTGACCAAACGCAGTTGGATGATGGGCAATTCTTCGTACGGACATTCCACGCCCAGATCGCCGCGCGCCACCATGATGGCGTCGGCCGCGCTGATGATGGCATCGATATTTTTAATGGCGCACTGATCCTCGATCTTGGCGATGATGCGCGGCCCGTGCACAGGCTCGGGAATCAGACGGCGCAGTTCGGCCACATCAGCCGCCTCGCGCACGAAGGATAGCGCAAAATAATCCACGCCCAGTTCCAACCCCAACTGCGCATCGGCGCGGTCTTTGGCCGTCAACGCCGGCAGATTCACTTTCACCCCGGGCAGATTGATGTGACGACGATTGCCCAGCTTGCCGCCGATGATCACCTCGCAGCGCACCTCGTCGGGCAACTCCTCCAGCACCTTCATGTGGATGAGCCCGTTATCGATGAGGATGTGATCGCCCGGGTTAATGTCGTTGATGAAGTCGTCGTAATTCACGCCCGCCCATTGCGGATGCGCGCTCTGCTTGCCGCGCACGGTGAAGGCAAAAGTCTGTCCTGCCACCAACATGAACGGCGCCGCCAGATCGCCCGTGCGGATGGCCGGGCCTTGCAAATCCATCATGACGCCGATGGGCCGGCCGCGCTCGGCTTCCAACGCCCGCACCAACGCGACGATGCGCCGCGCCCACTCATGCGCCGCGTGCGACATGTTCAACCGAAACAAATCCACGCCCGCATCCAAAAGCCCCGCGATGGCCTCGCGCGTCTCGGTGGCCGGGCCCAGTGTGGCAATAATTTTTGTCTGTCGGGCCGGGGTCATCCGGCGCAGGATACGAGCGGGGCGGGGCGATGGAAAGGGCCTTCGCACACGCCGTTGCACGGGCGGCAGCGCGCCTGAAATTGCACTTGCATTTGCCTCCGGCTCTCTGCATTTTCCGCTCCGTCTTATGGCAACCCAAGCAGACAAGTACACGGACAACATCGCGGGCAAGTTTTACTGCGATTCGCAGTGCATCGACTGCGACCTTTGCCGTGAAACCGCGCCGGACAATTTCAAGCGCAGCGACGACGGCGGTTATTCCTTCGTGTACAAACAGCCGGCCAACGACGAGGAAGAGGCGCGTTGCAAAGAGGCCATGGAAGGTTGCCCCGTCGAAGCCATCGGCGCCGACGGCTCCGACTAGTCGCCCCCAGAATTTTCCAGCGCGCCCGACCCAAGGTGGACGCGCAACATTTCCAGCGCCTGTTGGCTGGTCACTTCCTTGAAGGTCACGCGGTCAAACGCGTTGTGTTCCTGCCGCACCTGCACTCCCGCTGCCGTGGCCAAGGCGATGAACACTGTTCCCACGGGCTTTGCCGCACTGCCGCCGCCCGGCCCGGCGATGCCTGTGGTGGCCAGCGCAAAATCGGTGTGGTGCCGGGCGCGTACGCCAGCGGCCATCTCGCGCGCCACTGCCTCACTCACCGCACCGTGTTCCATCAATGTCTGGCTGCGCACGCCCAGCGCCGTTTCTTTGGCGGCGTTGCTGTAGGTCGTTGCACCGGCAACGAACATCGCTGAGGCGCCGGGCACATTGGTAATGCGATGTGCCAGCAACCCGCCCGTGCAGGACTCCGCCACGGCCAGCGTCTGCCCGCGCTGCGTGAGTTGACGCACGATAATCTCCTCCAACGTCTCCTCGTCCGTCCCGTAAATGTGCGCGCTCAATTGAAGTCGCACATGTTCCTCGGCGCGCTGCACGATGATTGCAGCCTCGGCACCTCGCGCGGAGAGCCGCACATCCACGCCCGCGCAGTGTGCGCAGTAGCCGATCTCCAGACCGGCACGGATCAGTTCACCCAATGCCGGCACGATGGCGGCCTCCACGCGGGATTCCCCGATGCCGGTCATGCGCAGAGTGCGCGAGGCCAGCGGCGGCAGTGGCGGTAGATTGTCGCGCAACCACGGCAACACTTGCGTGGTGAACATCGGACGCAATTCGCGCGGCGGGCCGGGCAACATGACGAGCCAGCTTGCAGCAATATTTTCGCTGGGCTGCGCCGCAATTGTCAGCGCCAATCCGGGCGCGGTGCCATGCGCGTTGGGCAGCACGGTGGCCCCATCGGGCACGAGCGCCTGCACCATCACCGACGGCGGCATGGGCCGATTGCGCCGGACAAAATGGTCGGTGATCTGCTGGGCGACGGCGGGGTCTTCGCGCAGCGGACGTTGCAGCAGCGTCGCCAAATGTTGCCGCGTGAGATCATCGCTGGTGGGGCCGAGACCGCCGGTGGTGATGATCAATCCGCCCTCGCGCAGTGCGGTGCGCAGGGCGCGCTCGATGTCGGTGCCGGTGTCGGGCACGGTGCATTGATGGGTGATGGGCCAGCCTTGCGCGACCATCTGTGCGCCCAGCCAGTATTGATGGGTGTTGAGCACGCGGCCGATGAGCAATTCGGTACCGGTGTTGATGAGTTCCACGCGCACGGCGGCATCGTCGGGCGGCGGTCGCGGTGGTGGCAAGCAGATTGAACAAGCCCGCGTTGACTCCGCGCCGGCTGCTGTCCATACTCTCGGCCATGCCTCAAGTTGAGAGACAGGCGGCGCGGGAAAGGTTCCTGCAGTTTCTGGAGCAAAAAAATCTGCGCCTGACTTCCCAACGCAAAGCGATTGTGGACGCGGTGTTTGCCACCGACCGGCATTTCACCGCCGAGCAATTGCTGGAGATGGCGCGCAAGCATGACCCCACGGTGTCGCGGGCGACGGTGTACCGCACGCTGCCGTTGCTGACGGAGAACGGGCTGGTGCATGAGATGGATTTTGGCAAGGACTACAAGGTGTACGATCCCAACTACGCCGAGCATCCCAATCACAATCACATCATCTGCGGGGACTGCGACAAGATCGTGGAGTTCGAGAGCGACAAGCTCGATCAGTTGGAGAACGAGATCACGCACCGGCTGGGGTTCGCCATCAAGAGCCAGCAGTTGCGCATCACGGGCAGTTGCGATGAGTTGAAGAAACTCGGGGCCTGCCGCAACAAGCATTCCTGAGATGGCCGAGGTCGCATCTGCCGCGCGGCGTCCCACGCGCCTCTCGGCCACCGTGCAATGGGTGTTGCTGGGTCTGCTGGCGCTGAGTTTCGTTTCTGGACTGGCCCTTTGGCAGGCCGCACCCGACGCCACCAAAAACGATCCGCAATCGTTCTTCTCCGAGACGCCGTCGAATGGCAAGTCCGGCTGGCTGACGGCAGCACGGCTGGTTCATGGCGCGATGAATCCCCTGCTCTGCGCGATGTTCGGCTGGCTGTGGCAGACGCATCTGTCCGGCGGCTGGCGCATGCGGGCGAATGTCTGGAGCGGCGTGCCCTTGGCGGCGCTGTTTGCCGGGCTTATTCTCACCGGTCTGTTCCTCTATTATCCGGAATTGATTGGGGCTTCCCACGACCCCGCAGCACGGCAAACGCTCATCCGCTGGCATGTCTGGCTGGGCTTGGCACTGCCTGCGGTTCTTGTTGGGCATTTGCTCGGGGCTTGGTGCTGGGCAAAAAATCTTCAGAAAAGCGATTGACACTGAGAATGGTTCTCAACAGATTCTCGTCCCTGTGAGAATGAATCTCAATTTCGTCGTTGGACTGCTGGCTTTGACCGTTTGTCACACTGCGTTGTTTGCGCAGACGGTTGAGGATCGTGTGAAGCAATTGGAGGCGCAGATCCGCGCCATGCAATTGGAGGTGGAGCAGATCAAGAAAGCGCCTGCGACGGGCGACCCTTTCGCCGGGCTGCAGAAGAAGCCGGAGTCCGGTCTCAATTTCAGGTTCTACGGCGAGTCCAAATACAAGTGGACGAAGGGAGCGGACGGCAATTACTTCGACCCAAACCGTTTTGTGCTCATCCCCAGTTTCAAGGTGAACGACTGGATCATCTTCAACTCCGAGATTGAGATTGAGCACGGCGGCGCGCAGGGCGACAGCACCGGGCGATTTTTTAATGGCGAACTGGAGATCGAGCAGTTCTATGCGGACTTCCTTCTGAGCAAACATTTCAACATCCGCTCCCCTGGCATCTCGCTCATCCCGATGGGCCGCGTCAATCAGCGCCATGAACCCACGACGTTCTACTCGGTGGATCGCCCGCGCTTGTATCAGGAGATCATTCCCAGCACGTGGATGGAAGGCAGCTTGGGCGGCGTGTGGGGCAACATCGGTGAGGGGCTGAAATACGAAACGCTCGTCAGCACTGGCATCACGGAGCAGACCAGCAATTTTATCACCGGCGACGCCGGCATGCGCAAGGCGCGTCCGCGCCTCTACAACAAGGACGACACCACCGACGAGCTGGGCTACTCCGCCAAGCTCACTTACACCGGCATCCCGGGATTGGAGGCCAGCGCCTCGGGGTACGTCACCGAATTTGGCGGTTCCCTCGACCGCTCCGTCACCGCCGGCGCGTGGGATGTGGAGGCCAGCTACCGTCCGCGCTGGGCCAAGCGCCTGGAATTGCGCGGCGACTTCGCCATGTGGCACTTTGGCAACAAAGAAAATCTCTCCGCCAACAACGATGCCAGCACCACCAACGACGTGGGCAACCGCATGTACGGCTGGTACGCCGAGGCCGCCTACGATGTGTGGCCCGAATCATGGCGGCACGGCAAAGGCAGCGCGATGCGCTTGGTGCCCTTCGTGCGCTACGCCGACATCCACACCACCTCGGGCGCGTACGCCTCCGGATTGACCAAAACCTATTCCAGCAACAAAGACTATCTCACCGGCGGATTCGCTTGGTTTCTCAGCGACCACGTCGTGCTCAAATCCGACTACACCGCGTGCTTGAGCAAGAACAGCGACAGCATCTTTTCCATCGGCATCGGTTTTGATTTTTGATCCGCGCCATCATGCCCCTCCTTTCGCACATCAAACGAACCGTCACTTGGGGCGCCGCACTGCTTTGTCTTTGCGCAGCGGGCAGCCTGCGCGCGGAACGTTATCTGACCATTGCCCAAGCGCAGAAACTCTGTTTCCCCGAGGCCGACACTTTTGAGCGCCGCGTGGAAACCTTCACCGCCGAGCAAACCCGCGCCATCGAAAAGGACAGCGGCATTGCCGTGCCGTTGCACGGCATTCCCTATTGCGTGGCACTGAAAGCGGGCCGGCCGATGGGCGTGCTCGCCTTGGATCGCGTGCGGGGCAAACACGAGCAGATTGATTACGCCGTGGCCATTGGGCTGGACGGGCACGTGCGGCAAGTGGAGATTCTGGAGTACCGCGAAAGCTACGGCCACGAAGTGCGCAGCACCAAATGGCGCGCGCAATTCGCCGGCAAAACCGCTGCGGACAAACTGCGTTTCAATGACGACATCTACAACATCAGCGGCGCCACCATCTCCTGCCGCAACGTCACCGAAGGTGTCAAACGCGTGCTGGCCAGCTACGATCTGGTGGTGCGCCCTCGCGTGGCTGTTGGCCTGCCAGCCGTCCTGCCAAACGGCACCCCATCCGCCGGCGGACGCTGAACGTCTCACACGCAGCCAGCCGCTGCTGGGCACGCTCGTCACCATCACTGTCCACGGTGGCGATCGCGTTGCGCTGAACGCAGCGGTCAACGCCGCCTTCGATGAAGTTCGCGCCGTGGATCGGTTGCTGAGCATCCATCGCCTCGACAGCGAACTCAGCCAACTCAACCAATCCGCCTCCACGCAGTCCACCGTTATCAGCCCCGCCCTTTTTGATGTGCTGCAAAAAGCCTTCGCGCTCGCCGCCCAATCCGAGGGCGCATTTGATCCCACCGTCCGGCCACTCGTGGATCTTTGGGGCTTCATCAAAAAAGAAAACTACCGCATCCCCACCGAGGCGGAACTGCGCGCCGCCCTGTTGCGCGTGGGCCATCACCACGTGGAGTTCAACGCCACCGCCCGCAGCATCCGTTTCGCCAAAGCGGACATGTCCATTGATCCCGGCGGCTTTGGCAAAGGCTACGCCGTGGATCGCGCCGTGGAACGACTGCGCGCGCTGGGCGTCACCTCCGCGATGGTCAAGGCCGGCGGCGACCTCCGCGTGCTCGGGCTTCCTCCCGGTGCGGAACAATGGATCGTGCAGATTGAAGACCCCGACAAACGCGGCCAGCGCGTGTCCATCGCACTGCGCGGCGGCGCGCTGTCCACCTCCGGCAACTACGAAAACTTTTTTGAGATTGCCGGCGTGCGCTACGGGCACTTGCTGGATCCGCGCACCGGCTGGCCCGTGCGCACCGTGCTCTCGTGCACCGTCACTGCGCCGACGTGTCTGGAAGCCGACGCACTGGCGACGGCGTGCAGCGTATTGGGTACCGCAAAAAGCATGGAGCGATTGGGCGCGCGATACGGACTGCGGTTGATCACCGATGAAAACGGCCAGCAGCGCGTGCACCAATCGCCGCTGTTCCCCAAGTAGCCGCGACGAGCGCAGCGCGCGCGTCACTGGATAGAAGTCTCGCGCTTGATGCCGTACTTCTCGATCCGTTTGCGCAACGTGGCGCGCGTGATGCCCAGCAGCTTGGCCGCCTGCACTTGATTGCCGTCGGTCTCGCGCAGCGCATTGGCAATCAGCTCGCGCTCGACCGCCGCGATGACCCTGAAAGATTTGCTGCCGCGCGCCCACTCGAAGAGTTTGTTCGACAGTGAACCAATGTCGTCGTGTGCCACGGGCACAGACTGGGCGGGCTTGCCAATCTCGGCGGGCAAATCCTCCGCGCGAATCACGTCGCCCTTTGCGATCACCATCGCCCGTTGCACGGCGTTCTCCAGCTCGCGAACGTTGCCGGGCCAGTGATGCCGCTGCAATGCCTCCAGTGCCAGCGGATGGATGGATTTGGGCACGTGCCCGCGCGGGCCGGCCTTCGCCAAAAAATAATCGAGCAACAGCGGGATGTCGTCCGCGCGTTCGCGCAGGGCAGGCAGTCGCACGCGCACGACGTTGAGCCGATAAAATAAATCCTCGCGGAATTGCCGCGCCGCGACGGCCTGCTCCAGCGGCTTGTTGGTGGCGGCGATGATGCGCACGTCCACGCGCACGGGCTGGCCGCCACCGACGCGCTCGAACACGCCATCCTGCAACACGCGCAGGATTTTGGTCTGCGTGGCCGGACTCATGTCGCCAATCTCATCCAGAAAAAGTGTGCCGCCGTGCGACTGCTCAAACTTGCCGATGCGCTGCGTAGCCGCACCAGTGAAGGCGCCTTTCTCGTGTCCAAAAAGTTCACTCTCCAGCAACGCCTCGGGGATGGCCGCGCAGTTGATGGCCAGAAACGGGCGTTTGCTGCGGTCGCTGTGATGGTAGATGGCGCGCGCGACCAGCTCTTTGCCCGTGCCGCTCTCGCCGGTGATGAGTGCGGTGACGTCGGAGGCGGCGAGTTGACCGATGAGTTTGAACACCTCCTGCATCGCCAGGCTGCGACCCACGATGCCCAGATCGTAATCCTCGCGGTCGAGCAGCGGCTGGTAGGAGACCACCTGCCGCATCGTGCGCGCCGCGTGCAGGGCGTCGGCGACCAGTTGCTTGAGGCGCGGCACCTCGAAGGGCTTGAGCACGTAATCGTACGCGCCATGTTTCATCGCCTGAATGGCCATCTGCGTCGTGCCAAAAGCGGTCATCAGAATGACGGGCGTTTTGGGATCGGACTCGCGCAGACGTTTGAGCGTCTCAATGCCGTTGAGGCCGGCCATGCGGATGTCCATCAACACCAGATCGGGCCGCCACTGCGGGATGATCTGCAACGCTTCCTCGCCGCTGCCCGCGCAGCGCAGGCTCAGCGAGGAATCGCCACCAAAAATGCGCTCGAAGGAATAGCGTACGTCCGCCTCGTCATCAATGAGCAGCAGTTTATCCATTCCAATGTAGGCGGAAGATAGGCGGCGGGCAGTTCATTGAGCAGCCTTTTCTTTGGCCCACGCGAGTGCCTCCTCGCGCGTTTTCAATTCCTCGGACAATTGCAGATCGCGGATGGCGTTGAGCAAATTGCCCAGCACCGGCCCGGCAGTGATGCCCAGTGCCAGCAGATCGTCGCCGCGCACCAACGGCGGCAACAGCGCCGGCAGCGCGGCCAGTGTTGCCTGCTCGTCCTGTAGCAATTGGTAGATGTCCAGCTTGCCGTGCGACGCTTGGCAATCCAGCCGGTGATGCTCCAACTCCAGCGCGAAGGTGGGCCGCAGCAACATGCGGCGCAACGTGGCCTTGCGCATCTGCGGCGCATCTTTCAACTGCATGTGATGGCGCACGACGAGCACAATGTCGTCAATCTGCGCGTTGGAAAATCGCAGGCGCGTGAGCAGCGCCTCCGCCATCGTCGCACTCACTTTTTCGTGCCCGTAAAAATGGATGCGCCCCTCCGGCGAACGCGTGGCGGTGGCGGGTTTGCCAATGTCGTGCAGCAGCGCTGCCCACGGCAGGGCAAAGGGCGCGTCCGCCGGCAGCAGCGAGAGGATGCGGTGGATGTGATTGTACACGCTGCCTTCGGGGTGGTAGTCGGGCGATTGCTCGCAGTCCACCGTGGGCAACAATTCGGGCAGCACGTGAGCCATCAGTCCGCTTTGGAACAGCAACTCCAACCCGCGCGCGGCGTGGGGTGGGCGCAGGAGTTTGAGTAGCTCGTCGCGGATGCGCTCGGCGGAAACGCTGGCGACAGTGGCGGCCATGTCCTGCACAGCGGCCCAAGTTTTTTCTTCGATGACAAAATCCAGTTGCGCGGCAAACCGCACAGCGCGCAGCAAGCGCAGATGATCCTCGGCGAAGCGCTCGCGCGGATCGCCAATGGTGCGCACGAGTCGCGCGCGCAGGTCAGCCTCGCCGCCCACCCAATCGTGGAGCGTGCCGGTGACGGGATCGAGGAAAAGCCCGTTGATGGTGAAGTCACGGCGCTGCGCATCGGCATGGGCGTCGCTAAACGTGACGGCATTGGGGCGGCGCCCGTCGGTGTAATCGCCGTCGGCGCGGAAGGTGGCGACTTCGTATTCCCTGCCCGCCTCAACGACGAGCATCACCCCGAATTGCCGTCCCACTCCGATGGTCCGGGAAAAGAGTTTCTCGACCTCCGCGGGCTTTGCGCTGGTGGCGATGTCGTAATCCTGGGGCGCCACCCCGCGCCGTTCATCGCGCACGCAGCCGCCGACGAGATAGGCGGCGTGCCCAGCCTCGCGCAGTCGTCGGACAATGCTGGTGGCGGTGTCGCGCATGTGTCGGGGGTCTTGGCAAAAAAAATGTGCGCCGAGGCGCACATCGTCAACCTGTTTGGAAGGGTGGACTAGAGGTCGGCGTAGCGAGCCGAGAGCATGGCCGAGAACCGCGCGGCTTTGAGCTTGCGACGGCGCTTGGCGCTGGGTTTCTCAAACGTCCGCCGGGCGCGGACCTCCTTGAGGGTGCCCTCGCGATCGACCTTCTTTTTGAGCCGCCGCAATGCGCGATCAACCGGCTCACCCTTCTTTAGCCTGATTTCAGTCATCTATTCGCCTCAATTCTAAGATAAATTCGGTAAATAGTCGCCATTTCGAGGCGAACAATCTCCCAAAAGGAGCGCGGACATTATGACCTCGACTGGCCATTGTCAATTCAGATTTTCAACGACTTTGTCGGCGCTCAATTTGGATTTGCACCCTCCATCTGGGACTGTAACAAACAAGGATGTCGGGCGTCTCCCAAGCAATGCTGCCTGTGGCTGCCTCCGGTAGTCGAATAAGTAACGCAAGTCATCTCATTAACCCATGAAAAAACTGCACTTCAATCCAACCGTCGGGCTGGGCTGTGCGCTGGTTGCCTTCAGCCTGTGCGCTGTTGCCCAAGACCAGCCGCGCCCAAAGCAAGAACCGTCCCCAGGACAACCCGGCGTTCGCCGTGACGACCCAAAGGGTGGACCGCGTGGACAGCAACCCAGCCAGCCCGGTGTTCGCCGCGATGACCCCAAAGGTGGGCCGCGCGGGCAACAGCCCGGTGCGCCCGATGACCGCCAGCGTCCGCCCGCAGGACGTGGTGGCGACCAGCCTCCCGGAGGACAACCCGGCCAGCCCCCGCAAGGTCGTGGAAATTTTGCCCCGATGACCGAGGAACAGCGCGAGGCTTTCCGTGAGGCGATGGAAACCATGCGCACGGAGACCGGTGATCTGGCGCAGAAAGCCGGCGAGGCCCGCCGCGCACTCAACGAGGCCGCGCTTGGCGAAAAGTTCGACGCTGCAGATGTGCAAGCCAAGGCCGCTGCGCTGGGCAAATTGGAGGGCGAACTGGCCATCAAACGCCGCGCAGCCTTTGACAAGGTCAGCAAGACGTTGCCAGCCGAAACGCTGGAGATGTTCAAACGCGCCTCCATGGGCGGCGGATTTGGTGGAGGCTTCGGCGGAGGCTTTGGTGGTGGCCTCGGCAGAGATGGTGGATTTGGCGGTCCGGGTGGCGGTGGCCCCCGTGGCCCCGGTGGCGAAGGTTTCCGCCCCCCTGGCGGTGGTCGCGGTGATGGTGTCCTTCCTCCCGGTGGTGAAGGTGTCCGCCCCAACCCGCCGCGTGGTAATGAGCCGCCCCGTAAAGGCAATGAAAAGGGCAACGAAGAGCGCCCGCGTCAGCGTCGTCCCAAAAGCGATGGCACAACCTTGACCCCGACGACGACGGTGTTCGTAAATAATCTGGATGACGACAAGGATGATGATGACAAGAAGCGCGCCAAGCGTAGCTCCGAGGAATCCCGCAGACCCGCCGCCCCGCCGCAGGCGCAGCGTGGCAACCAAGGCCCAGATCGTCGCAGCCCCAGTGGCCCAGTTCCGCAGGCGCAGCGTCGTGATGACCGCAGCCCCAGTGGCCCAGCTCCGCAGACACAACGTGGCAACCAAGGCCCGGACCGTCGTGGCCCCAGTGGACCGCCTCCGCAGGCACAGCGCGGCAACCAAGGCCCGGACCGCCGTGGTCCCGGTGGCCCGCCGCCGCAGGCGCAGCATCGTGATGACCGCGGCCACGGTGGCCCTCAGATGAAGCATGACAATCAAGGCTCGGATCGTCGTGGCCCAGTGCCGCAGGCACAGCGCGGCAACCAAGGCCCGGATCGTCGCGGCCCCGGTGGCCCGCCGCCGCAGGCGCAGCATCGTGATGACCGCGGCCACGGTGGCCCTCAGATGAAGCATGACAATCAAGGCTCGGATCGTCGTGGCCCAGTGCCGCAGGCGCATGGCCGTGACCAAGGCCCGGACCGCCGTGGTCCCGGTGGCCCGCAGGCGCAGCATCGTGATGGCCGCGGCCACGGTGGCCCTCAGATGAAGCATGACAATCAAGGCTCGGATCGTCGTGGCCCAGCGCCGCAGGCGCATGGCCGTGACCAAGGCCCGGACCGCCGTGGTCCCGGTGGCCCGCCGCCGCAGGCGCAGCATCGTGATGACCGCGGCCACGGTGGCCCTCAGATGAAGCATGACAATCAAGGCTCGGATCGTCGTGGCCCAGCGCCGCAGGCGCATGGCCGTGACCAAGGCCCGGACCGCCGTGGTCCCGGTGGCCCGCAGGCGCAGCATCGTGATGGCCGCGGCCACGGTGGCCCTCAGATGAAGCATGACAATCAAGGCTCGGATCGTCGTGGCCCAGTGCCGCAGGCGCATGGCCGTGACCAAGGCCCGGACCGCCGTGGTCCCGGTGGCCCGCCCCCGCAGCCGCAGCGTCGTGATGATCGCGGCCGAGGAGGTCAGCGGTAAATCAGTTTGAGTGTTTGGTTATTGGATCAACGAAAGCCACCGTTCACGCGGTGGCTTTCTTTCTTTGGCCTCATGCCGGTTGCTGCTAGATAACAGCGCGGGATGGACGAACAATCCGACCACGAACTGATCCGCGCCGTCCTGGGCGGCAGCGCGTCAAGTTTCGAGCCGCTGATTGCGCGCCATCAACCGCGCGTGTTCGCGACGGCACGGCGTTATGCGCGGCGCGAGATCGAGGTGGAAGACATCGTGCAGGAGGTCTTCATCAAGGCATTCCGCCGGTTGTCCAGTTTCCGGGCGGATGCGCCCTTTGAACACTGGCTCATGCGCATCACGGTGCACACGTGCTATGATTTTCTGCGCAACCACGAGCGCAACCGCGAGTACAACATCACCGACATCTCCGATGTGGAGGAGGATTGGCTGGACAAGGTGGGCGATGACGAGGCGGATCGCACACAGGTCAACCGCGCGGCGGCCAAGCAGTTGCTCGACCGATTGATCGCCGGCCTCTCCTCCAAGGATGCGATGATTATCACGATGCTGGATCTGGAGGAAAAATCCGTGAAGGAGATCGCCGCGCTCACCGGCTGGTCTGAGTCCATGATCAAAGTGCGCGCACACCGCGCCCGGCTGGAGATGAGGAAAATGCTGGCCAGAATCGCGCCGGAAAAGTATTTGTAACTCCCACTAGCTGACCTGCGTCTCCCCCACTGTAGGGACATGAAACTGGACAATATCATCGAAAAAATGCTCGCTGCGGCCCGTGAGGATCGCCCGAGTGACCACGTGCCCTACGCCTTCGAAAAGCGCATCATGGCCCGCATCGCCGAGCAATCGGCCACGGATTTCTGGACGGTCTGGAGCCGCGCGCTTTGGCAATCAGTGGCGCCTTCTGCGGCAGTCGCCGTGGTGGTCGCGGCTTGGTTGTCGCTTTCGCCGGCCCAGCCGAACCGGGCAGCACTGGATCCGGAGCTGGAACAGATCGCCCTTCTGGCGGTTGAGTTGCCGGCGAAATAACGCGCCTAATGCGCCCTTGGAACCCCATTCTTGCTGCGCTGGCAATCTTTGGCGCAGGAGCGACCACCGGCTATTTTCTAGCCCGCCAACCCGTTGCCAATCCCAGCCAGCCTGCCGCAGTGCAAAGCGCCAAGGCACCAGTTCAGCCTTTTCTGACTCAGCTCAGCGTGGCGGACTTGGATGTGCGCTTGAGTCTTTCTTACGATCAAGAGAAGCAGGTTCAAATCATCTACGACGAAAGCCACGAGCGCATGCGGCTGTTTTTGGAACCCACGCGCCAGCGGATGCACGAGGAGCAGCGCCGCCTCAACGAGGCCATTCACGCGGTGTTGACTGCGGATCAAGCCAAGCGTTTTGAGAAACTGCCGTGGCATCGCTTTGGTCGTTCACCGGGACAGCCGCCGCAGAAATCTAATCCGCCGCACCAGCCCGATCCCTTCCCCGGCAAGAAGGCTGGCGATGCCAATGCCTCGCTTCCGCTCCCCTCGCCTTCCAACGGCACGGTGATCCAGTAGCCAGAAGTTGGCCTGTTCAACCTTCCGCTTCCACTACGGCCACATGCCCGCTGTGTCCGACGACGCGCACGCGCTGGCCGCTGCCGACCATCTCGCCGCGCGTCATCACGTCCAGCAACGTCTCGCCGAACATCGCCTTGCCGCTGGGCCGCAGCGGCGACTGCGCCACGCCCACCCAACCCATCTGTTGCGACTGCGCCGTCCTGGTTTCCATCACCGTCGCCATGCCACTGGCTGATTGCGGCAGCAGTTGTTGATAGAAACGGGTGTGCGGCATCAACCGCATCATCAACAGCAGAACTACAATCGCGCCCAACGTGCCCATGCAGAGATTGCGCACCGACTGCTTCAACTCCGCAGTCGTTGGCCAATGCCAGCCGCCCTGCGTCATGTCCACCGAAACCAACAGCAACGCCGCCAGCACGGCTATCACGCCCACCGCGCCGAACACCATCGTGCCTGGGAACCAGTGTAGCTCCACTACCAGAAAAACCAGTCCCGCGAGAAACACCAGGAAGCAGATCACGGCCCACTCCGTGCTGGTCAACTGCGCCACGTGACTGCCGCCAAAGTATCCCGCGAACGCCAATATCCCGATGATGCCGGGCAAACCAAACCCCGGCGTCTTCATCTCCAGAAACACGCCGACAATCCCGACGACCAGCAGGATGGGGCCGACGGTGTCAAACCAGAAAGCCAGCAACTCCGGCACGTTGGCGGTAATGCGCACGACCTGCACCGGCAACAATCCACCCGCCTCTTCCTGATGTTGGCGTCCTTTGTTCGCATCGTAAACGTTCAGCGCCGCCAGCACATCACTCAGTCGATCCTTCGTGCCGGCCGAAAGCATGGGCCGCAGCGGCGCGCCCACCAACCGCTCCGCCTCGCGCGCCGTCAGCGTCAGCAACTCGCCTTTGTGGGAAATGATTTCCCCATCAATCACCAGTTGCCGGTTCTTCGTGATCATCGCCTCCACCACTTCCACGTTGTGCCCGTTGCGCTGCGCGTGCGTGCGCGCCAGCGAGCGCACGTAGGAATTGATCTTCTCCTCCATCGTGCCGGGCAGACTCTCCACGCTCGTGCCACCGGGACTCATCATAACGGGCGCGGCGTCGCCGATGCGTCCATCGGGCGCCATGTAGATGCGTTGTGTGCCGATGGCAATGAGCGCGCCCGCCGAGATGGCCTTGCCGTTCACGTAGGTCACGGCGAACCCGTTGAACTGGCTCAGTTGCTCCAGGATTTTTTCCGTCACATCCACGCGCCCGCCGTTGGTGTGGATATCCAGAATGAGAATCTCCGCGCGCGCCGCCTGCGCCTCGGCGATGCCGCGCGTGACCAGATGCAACATCGGCAGCGTGATGTCATCGCGGATGGGCACGATATAAACGGTGGTGGGCTTTGCCGGCAACATAGCAGGTGCCGCGGGCAGCGTGGCGTTCTGCGCCGCCCCGTCCCACGCGCAACTGCACGCCAGGAGTATCATCGCCATCCAGTTTCGCATGCTGCCAATCTAGCCTGAAGCCAGCGGCACCGGCAAGCCCGCAGCGGTTGACCTTGCCCCGCGCCGCGTCTGTTGGCAGTCTCCGCCGATGCGCGAAACCCTCCGCGCCTGGCAGGAGCAGTTCGAGACGTTCGCCCTGGAGGTCATTTTTGACCAGCGCCGCGACAAATGGGCCACCGCTTTGCGGGGCGTGTTGTTTGGCCTGTCAAAAGTCTTCTATGTGGGCGTGAAGGCTCGTCGTCTGCTTTACGATAAACGCCTGCTGCGCGACAGCACACTGGGCGTACAGATCATCGCCATCGGCAATCTCACCGTCGGCGGCACGGGCAAGACGCCGGTGGTGGAAAAGTTCGCGCGCGTCCTGCAGGACAGCGGACGCAAGGTGGCCATCCTCTCGCGCGGCTACCGCTCCACGCCGCCACCGTTGTGGGATCGCCTGCGCAGCAAACTTCTGTTGCAGGAAGACAACACGCCCCCGCGCATTGTTTCCGACGCCAAAAATCTGCTGCTCAATTCCGACGAATCCGGCGACGAGCCGTACATGCTGGCTTCCAACCTCAAAGATGTCGTGGTGTTGGTGGACAAAGACCGCGTGAAGGCCGGGCGTTATGCGATTGAACATTTTGGCTGCGACACGCTCTTGCTCGATGACGGTTTCCAATACTGGAAACTCGCCGGCCGCCGTCGCGACATCGTGTTGGTGGACGCCCAGCAACCCTTCGGCAACGAGATGCTGCTGCCGCGCGGCACGCTGCGCGAGCCTATCTCGCACATCAAACGCGCGCACACCATCTTCATCACCAAATCCAACGGCCACAACGAAGCCTTGATCGCCCGCATCCGTGCGCACAATACCAAGGCCGGCATCGTCCAGTGCGTCCACGCGCCGCTGTATTTTGAGGACGTGTTTGATGCCGACGACCGCCAGCCGCTGTCCTTCTTGAAAGGCAAAAACATCGCCGCCCTCAGCGGCATCGCCCAGCCCAAGAGCTTCGAGGAAAGTCTGCGCGAACTGGGCGCCAATCTGGTGTACGCCAAACGCTTTGCCGATCATCACCGCTTCACGCAACAGGAGGTGATCAACACCATCAACCGCGCCAAGAAACGCCAGGCCGAAATCATCATCACCACGCAGAAGGACGCCGTGCGTTTTCCCAAGCTCGACCGCCGCGATCTGCCCCTCTACTTCATGCGCGTGGAGATCAAGATCATCAGCGGCGCCAAAGATTTCGACGACTGCGTCCGCCAGATCCTCCTGCGCTGACATGACCGCCTCGCGCCATCTGCTCGTGCGCAGTGTGAATTGGCTGGGCGACGCCGTGATGGCCATGCCCGCCCTGCAGCGTCTGCGCGAAGCCCTGCCCCACACGCGCATCAGCGTGTTGACGCATCAAAAGTTGGCCGACCTGTGGACGCTGCAACCGGCCGTGGATGCGGTGATCCCTTTTGCGGCCGATGAAACGGTCTGGCGCGTTGGCCGCCGTCTGCGTGCGCTGGACTGCGACACCGCCTTGGTGCTGCCCAACTCCCCGCGTTCAGCGCTGGAGTGTTGGCTGGCCCGCATTCCTCGCCGCATCGGCCGTGCCGGCGCATGGCGGCGTTTGTTTTTAACAGAAGCCCTGCCTGATTTTCCCGGCGCAGTGCCGATGCGCAAACGCACGCCAGCAGAAGTCCACACGCGCATCGCAAACGGTGCCGCGCCCGATCGTTTCCCCGCGCAGTCCCATCACGCGTGGCACTACCTGCATCTCGCCTCGGCGCTGGGCGCGCGTGCCGAACTGCTGCCGCCGCGGCTGGCGGTTCCCGCGGAGGAATTGGCCCGCATTAAATCTGACTTTGTCCTGCCACTGGCAACTCCGTTGCTGGGCTTGGTGCCGGGCGCGGAATACGGCCCAGCCAAGCGCTGGCCAGCCGATCGCTTCGCGGCGGTCGCGCAAGAAATCCTGCGACGTCACGGTTGTCACTGCGTGATCTTCGGCGGGGCACGCGATGCGGAAGTTGCGGCGACGCTCACCGCGGCGCTCCCTCCGGGCACGGCGACGAACCTTGCAGGCCGCACCACGTTGCGGCAATTGGTCGCCGCACTGGCAGTGTGTCGCGTGGTGTTGACCAATGACACTGGCCCGATGCATCTGGCGGCAGCGGCGGGCGCAGCGGTGGTCGTGCCCTTTGGCAGCACGAGCGCGGATTTGACGGGGCCGGGTTTGCCCGATGACACGCGCCATCAACTGATCCGCGCGCAGGCACCGTGCTCGCCCTGTTTCCTGCGCGAATGCCCAGTGGACCTGCGTTGCATGATGGGCATCACGGTGGAGCAAGTCACGGCGGCGGTGGATGTCGCGTGGCACCGCGCAGGCTGAGGCGCTTGCCTTCGGGCAGTCGCTGCGGTTTACTGCCGCCGTGAAAGTCACCGAGCTAACGGATCATTTGATGGCGTCGTACGCGCGCGTGGGCGGCATCAATTATCTCGATGGCAAAAATCTTTCCCCGAAGAGCGCCATCGTGGCGATCACTGCGGATCTATTGCGTCTGCTATTCCCCGGTTATTTCGATAGCAAGACCATCCATTCTTCCGAGTTGAAGATGGAGACGGCGCTGTTGATGGACTCGGTGCTGGGCCGGTTGGAGGACGAGTTCTGCAAGAGCATCGAGTACGATCCGCCGGACGCTGCGGCCAAGAGCAACCCGCGCGCTGCAGCGAGTGCGCTGGCGTTGGGCCTGCTTGCGAAGTTGCCGGACATCCGCGATCTGCTCAAGACCGACGTGGACGCGGCGTTCGATGGCGATCCTGCCGCCAAGAGCCGCGAGGAGATCATCCTGTCGTATCCGTTCATCGAGGCCATCTCGGTGCAGCGAATGGCGCATGTGCTCTATCAAGAACACGTCGCGCTGGTGCCGCGCATCATGACGGAGTGGGCGCACGAACGCACGGGGATGGATTTGCATCCGGGCGCAACCATCGGCTCGCATTTCTTTATTGATCACGGCACCGGCACGGTCATCGGCGAGACCACGCGCATCGGCAATCACGTGAAGCTGTATCACGGCGTGACGTTGGGCGCCAAATCCACTTCCGGCGGCCAGCAATTGCGCGGGCAGCAGCGGCATCCGACCCTCGAGGATTATGTGACGATCTATCCCGGCGCGACCATCCTCGGCGGCGAGACGGTGATCGGCGCGCACAGCACCATCGGCGGCAACGTCTTCATCATGGACAGCGTCGCGCCGCATTCGCTCGTCGTGTACGACGGTTTGGACATGCGCGTGCTCAACAAGCTGGACAAGAAAAAACCTGACTTCCAGATCTGACCGCGCCCGCAGCTTTGGCTGGCACGGATATTTACGACGCCCTCGTCCTCGTGTATAATTTCTCCATGGCCGAAACCGCAGTCCCGCTTGTTCTGCCGGAACAGGAAACCCGCAGCGCCACTCAAGCGGCGTTGGAGCCGGGCTATCTGGTGATCTGCTGGGACGATCCGGTGAACTTGATGGACTACGTCACGCACGTGTTCATGACGGTGTTTGGCTGGCCGCAAGCCAAGGCGAAGCATCACATGTTGCAAGTGCATCAGCAGGGAAAGAGCCTGCTGCACCGCGCCGGGCTGGAGCACGCCGAGCATTATGTGCATCGCCTGCAGAGTTATGGATTGACCGCCACGATGGAGCGCGACGAATGAAACTGGAACGCCGCGCGCGCGGACGCTGGGTGCTGCGCCTCTTGCCGCAGGAGAAGATGCTGATGCTGGCCGTCCTGCCGCGCTATCCGTTGTTGCCGCCGGAATTTCATCGCCTGACGAAGGACGAAGCCCACGCGGCGAAACTGAATCACGCGAGCCAGTTGTTGGTGGAGGCACACGACAAACAGCGGCAACAGCACCGGCAGGCTGTGCAAACTTTTCTGGAGGACGCTTCGCGGTTCACCGAGGACGAGGACGGAGCGCTGCTCTCGCTGGGCGACGACGAGGTGGAATGGCTCTTGCAGGTGTTGAACGACATCCGCATGGGCAGTTGGGCGCGACTAGGCTATCCGCAGCAACGAGAGGACGGCCACTATCAGTCGGTCGAAAATCTGTCCAAGAAAAATGCGCTGGATATGTTGTCCATCGAACTGTGCGGCGCCTTGCAGCAGCAGTTGCTGGAAATCCTGCACCCAACAGACTGACCGGCCCGCGTGCCGGCAGCCCCGTTCGCGCCATGATTGCCAGATTGGATGAGCGCCTTTGGTTTCCCGACGTGCAGGCCGCGCGAGGCGACGATCTCAATGAGGGCCTCATCGCCATCGGCGGCGATCTTTCCATTGCGCGCCTGCAGCTGGCTTATCGCAGCGGGATTTTTCCGTGGAGCGCCAAGCCGCTGACGTGGTGGTCGCCCGATCCACGCGCTATTTTCGAGCTGGATCAGTTTCACGCGTCGCGCAGTTTGGAACGGACGCAGCGGCGCGGGCATTTCACGCTCACTCGCAACCGCGCGTTCGCTGCGGTGATCGAATCCTGTGCGGCGCGCAAGAAGACGTGGATCGCGCCGGAGTTCATCGCTGCGTACACCGCGCTGCACCGCGCCGGCCACGCGCACAGTGTGGAGTGTTGGGACGGCGAGACGTTGGTGGGCGGCGTTTATGGCGTGGCCATTGGCGGTTTGTTCGCGGGCGAATCTATGTTTCACCGTCAGCCCGACGCTTCCAAATTGGCGTTGTGGCATCTGGTGCAGCATCTGCGCGAGCGCGGCTTCACGCTCTTCGACATTCAGGAACTCACGCCCATCACCCGCCAGCTCGGTGCGGTGGACATCGCGCGCGCGGAGTATCTGCGCCGACTCGCCCGCGCGGTGGAGTTGCCCTGCGAATTTTAGCGCCGCCATTTTCCCTTGTCCGCTCCGCGCCCCTTGCCCATCCTTCCGCGCGATGGCCGAGCGTTTGATCTCTGAAGTGTTGACCGCGCCCGATGTCGCACTGGAACACTCGCTGCGGCCGGGGGCCTTCACCGATTTCACCGGGCAAGACAAGGTGAAGGAGCGACTGGAGATCGCCGTCACCGCCGCTCAACAGCGCAGCGAACCGCTCGATCATATTCTCCTGAGCGGCCCGCCGGGACTGGGCAAGACCACGCTGGCCAACATTCTTGCCAAGGCGATGGGTGCCAATCTGCGCTGCACCAGCGGCCCGACTATCGAGAAGGCCGGCGACCTCGCGGGGTTGCTCACCAATCTGGAACAGGGCGACGTGCTGTTCATTGACGAGATTCATCGCCTGCAAAAAACCGTGGAGGAGTATCTCTATCCCGCGATGGAGGATTACAAACTCGACATCATCATCGACACCGGCCCTAACGCCCGCAGCGTGCGCCTGAACCTGCCACGCTTCACGCTCATCGGCGCCACGACGCGTTCGGGCCTGCTCACCAGCCCGCTGCTCTCGCGTTTCCCCATGCGCGAGCGTCTGGATTATTACAGCGCGGATTATCTGCAGACCATCGTGCTGCGTTCGGCGGGGCTGCTTCAAGTCGGCATCGAATCCGCCGGCGCGATGGAGATCGCACGACGCAGTCGCGGCACCCCGCGCATCGCCAACAACCTGCTGCGCCGCGTGCGTGATTACGCGCAGGTGAAAGGCGACGGCCACATCACCGTCGAGATCGCCGAACGCGCGTTGGCGATGCTGGAGATTGACCGCAACGGACTCGACGAAATGGACAAACGCATCCTCGAGGCCATCATCACGAAGTTTGGCGGCGGGCCTGTGGGCGTGAACTCGCTCGCCGTCGCCGTGGGCGAGGAGCCCGACACCATTGAGGAAGTGTACGAGCCGTATCTCATCATGGAAGGCTACCTCAACCGCACCGCGCAAGGCCGCATCGCCACCGAGTTGAGCTATCAAAAACTCGGCCTCAAACCCAGCACCGGTCGCCAGACCAGTTTGATCTAAGCCAGCGGGCCATTTTCTATCCGCGCTTCTTTGCGGGCACCACGATGGGGGGTGCCGCCTTCGCTGTGGTTTTTGCCGTTGGCTTGGGGATGACCTTCGTGCGGGTGCGCGTGATGTTGCGCGTCTTGGGCGGCGTGGTCGTGATCTCCACTAGAAACCGCCGCAGACGGTCAGCCGTAGGCCCGTGCTCGCGCGCATAAAGATAGTGCTCCACATCGGAGAGCATGTCGTAGGCGCTGGCATAACGATGTGCCGCCTGCCGCGCGAGCGCCGTGCGCAAGATGCGGTCGAGGTCCTCGTCAATCTCCGGATTCATCCGCCGGAAATCCGGCAGCGCGCGTTGCGTGAGGTGCTGGCGCATCTCCTCCACGCTGGCACCAGCGAACGGATTGACGTTGAGCAGCAGCGTGGAAAGCACCACGCCCGTGGAGAAGATGTCGGACCGATGATCAATCGCCTCGCCGCTGATCTGCTCGGGACTCATGAAATCCGGCGAGCCGACAATCACATCGGGATTGTCTGCCGGCAGAAATCCCCGCGCGCAGGCGATGCCGAAGTCCGTCAACTTCACGTCGCCCTCGTAGCTGACCAGAATGTTGCGCAGATGCACATCGCGATGCACCAAGCCCAGCGCGTGGCCCGCATCATCCTTCAAGCCGTGCGCGTACGCCAACCCGCGCAGCGCGCGGTTGATGATGTACACGGCCAAGTCCCGCGGCAGGCGCATCCCCTGCCGGGCGACCAACGCGAGCAGATCCTGCAGGTTCATGCCGTGCACCAGCTCCATCACGATGAAGATGTGGTTCTTGGTGCGGCCCAGATTATACACCTGCGCGATGTTGGGATGCACCAGCCGCGCCACCAGCCGCGCCTCGCCGATGAACGCGCGCGTGGCGTCGGCATGCCCCGTGGTGACCGGTTGCAGCAACTTGATCGCGACCTTCTTGGTGAAACCGTATGCGCCCTGTTGCTCGGCTTCGTACACCGTGCCCATGCCGCCGCGATCAATGCAGCGGCCCAAGCGGAAACGCGCAGCGGCTTTGAGTTCGCCGCCGCCCGCCATCATCCCCTTGATTAGTTCAATGAAACGCACCTTGAAGTCGTTGCGGGAAATCTACGGCACCAGCGGCCCGCGTGCAAGCTGGCTGCAGAACAGCAGAGGAAATTCACCGGGCAAGCCCACGCAGCGGCCACAAACAAAACTCAGCGCGGCGCCTTCAGGAAGGCCAGCAAGTCGGCCAGTTCCTGCCGCGTCAACACGCTGTCCATTCCCGCAGGCATGACGCTCACCGCACCCGGCCGCATTCCGATAATCTGTGCGCGTGGGATGCGCACCTCCGTCTCCGGCCCCGTCGCCAGCACGACTTCCTCCGGCGCGTCTTTGCGGATGATGCCGGTGATATCCTCGCCCGATTTGGTAATGACCATGAACGACTCGTAGCTGCGCACGAAGCTGGCGCTGGGGAAGATGATGGCTTCGAGCAGATCGCGCTCCGTGCGCACCTTGCCCAGATTGGTGAGGTCCGGCCCCAATCGGCCGCCCAGATAACCCTGCGCATGACAGGCGGAACACGCGGCCTTGGCGCTGAGAAAAACCACTTGCCCGCGGCGCACATCGCCGCCTTTAGTCTGCGCCAGCAATTCCTCCAGCCGCGCCGTCTGCGCCGCCGCGTCGGTGTTGAGCGATTGGATCAACGGCGCGCCCGCATCGCGCACCGACTGCGGATACTTCGCCAGCAGCGGCTGGATCAAATCCACGCGAAGCCCGCGCAAGCCCAGCGAATCTTTTAACGCCGACACCAGTGCCATCCCCAGCGCTTCGGTCGTGCCGCGCTCGAAGGCCGGCAACAATCTTGGCGCTTCCAGTGCGCCAACAGTTTTCATCCGCGTGGCCAATGCCATCTGTTGTTCCGGCGCGAGCTTGGCCTTGGCCAACACGCTGGCCGCCGCCGCCCGTGTCAGCATCGGCTGCTCTCCAACTAGGTTCAGCGTGAGAAACTGAAAGAGCGCGGCTTCCACGTTGTCCAACGCCGGCGCAGCGGCCAGTGCGTCCAATCGCACCTGCGCCGGTGCTTCGCCACGACCCACTTTGAGCAATGCGGCGGTCAACTCAGCATGGCCTTGTTTGGGCTGCGGCAACGCGCGGACGGTGGCCACCGTTTGGCGCAACATCTCGTGCTTGCTCTGCGCGAGTAGCTGTGCCAATTCCACCTGCCAACGCGCGGGCGTTTCTTTGATCTCCGCCGCTGCCATCGCGCGCAGGACGAGTAGTCGTGATGGGTCCGCAACGCGCTCGTCGCGCAGACTGGCTGCCAATAATTCCTGCACGGCCGGTGCGGTGGCCAATCGCGCGAGCTGCGATTCCAATTCCGCGCGCGACTCCGCATCGGCTGGGCCGCTGCTCAGTCGTTGCTGAAAATAGCCGGTGAGCGCATCGCCCCACTCGGGCCGGTGCGCGACAATCCACGCCGCCGTGCGGCGCAACGATGGATGCGCGCTGTTGAGCAGTGGCACCACTTCTTCGGGTTTCAATCCGCCCCCGTTCATTTGATCCAGCGCCATCAACGCCGCGCACCAAAGTGAAGCGGCCGTCACATCGGTCTCACCAGTGAGTTTGATCACGCTTTCACGACGCGCGGCGGGCAGGACGCGATCCAGTTCGGCGCGCACCGCAGCCGGGTCGTTCATCTCGATCAATGCGTAGATGAGAGAGTGCTCCAAGATTCGCCGCGCATCGCTTTCGGGTTGTTGCGGCAAACGTTGCGCCGCGCTGAGCAAACCCTGCACGGCTTGCACGTCGCCGATGCGCCCGAGCGCCTCGGCAGCGGCACGCGATGTCGCACCGGCATCGCGGCCCAGTGCAGGAACCAACGCTTCGACCGCACCGCCATCGCGCCAGAGTCCCGCCGAATGAATCGCGGCGTGACGCACGTTGGCGTTCTTGAAACGAACCGCCATCCGCGCAGGCTGGCGCGCAGCCTCGCCAGGAATGCGCGTCAACGCCCAGATCGCGTTGATCTGCTGGCGTTCCGGTGTGTTGCCCTCGAACACATCGCGCAACATCGGAACCGCGCGCGCACCGCGCAGGCCCAGTTCGTGGATCGCTTGTTGCTGGACGTAGAGCCGATCATCGTCAAGCAACGTCACCAAACTGGTCGGCGTCAGTTTTGCCCAGTCGAGTTTGAGTCCGCGAGGGTCGATGAGTTTTGGAGCGCCGATTTTGCGCACGCGATAGATGCCGCCGAGCACATCGGGCTTGGCGAGTTGCGAAGTGGGGCAACAGATTTTGTACCAGCCGCCGGTGTCCACGATGATCACGCTGCCATCGGCGTCCTCGATCACATCGGTGGGATGAAAGTCCACGTGATCGCTGGCGAGCAAGTCGCTGTCCTTCGTTTTGAACGTCGCGCCATCAGGCACGAGTTGGTGGCGCACGACCTTGCGCAGATTAAAATAGCAGGCGAGCAGATTGCCGCGCCACTCCTCACCCATCACGCGCGAATCGTAAGTGGTCAACCCGCACGGCGCAGCCGCCCCCATGTGCGCCAGCACGGGCATCAACTCACCGGTCCGCACATGCCCGCTGAGAACATCGTGTTGCTTGCCATAAACGCCGCCGTAGATGGCGTGAATCAGACCGTCGCGTTTGCCGCCGGCGGGATTCTGGAAAAAGGTCGTGCTGAAAAACCGCTCGCCTGTCGCGCTAAAAGCGATGTCCACTGGGTTATCCATGCCGCCGGTCATCACGGGCTCGATGCCCGTGCCGTCGGGGCGCGCGCGGAAAAGATGCGAGGCGCGCGTGGTGAATGGCTTGCCGTTGGGCAGCGTGTAACTCTGCTGCGCGAAGGCGCCTTTGGCCCAGTAAATCCATCCGTCGCGGCCAAGGAACGGCCCGTGCAAATCGTTCGCGCAGCCGGTCAGCGTTTTGCCATCGAACCACACCTCACGTTTGTCAGCCACGCCGTCGTTGTCGGTGTCGGTGAGTTTCCAAATCTGCGGCGGTGCGGCGACGTACAGTGAGCCTTCGTAAAACATCGCGCCTTCGGGGAACATCATCTTGTCGGCGAACACGACGGACTTGTCGAAGCGCCCATCGCCATCAGTGTCCTCGAGACGGACGATGCGGTGCGGTTTGGTCTCCAGTTGTCTCTCGGCTTTGTCGCTAATCCCCGCCGAGTCGGTGGCGTAGAGCCGGCCGCGCTCATCGAATGCGATGGAGATCGGGCGATTGACCAGCGGCGCGGCGGCAATCAACTCGATCTCCAATCCATCGGGCAGCGTGAAGTTGTGGCCGTTGAGCTTGACGGTCGCGGCACTCAGCACACTCGCGGCGATGAGTCCCGCGGCCACAGCCACGTGCAGGCACAGTGTGTTCAGAAATGGATTCGCCGATGGACGCGAAGTCATCGTGAGGGACATTGGCCTGCATGTTGTCACTGCGCAGATAGTCTGGCAAGTGTGCGCTGCGCCGAAATAATCGCTGACAAGCGCGGCGGGATTGCGTTCACTTGCCCGGTTTTGCATGCCCAAACGTACTGACATCCACAGCGTCCTCATCATCGGCGCCGGCCCGATCATCATCGGCCAGGCGTGCGAGTTCGATTACTCCGGCACGCAGGCGTGCAAGGCGCTGCGCGAGGAGGGCTACCGCGTCGTGCTCGTGAATTCCAATCCGGCCACGATCATGACGGACCCGGAGTTCGCCGACCGCACTTACATCGAGCCGGTCACGCCCGAGGCGGTGGAGAAGATTATCATCCGCGAGAAGGCGGAGATGAAGCGGATGGGCGCAACGGGGAAACTCGTGCTGCTGCCGACGCTCGGCGGACAGACGGCGTTGAACACCTCGATGGCGTTGCACAAAAACGGCGCGCTCGAACGGCACGATGTGGAGATGATCGGCGCGAAACCCGAGGCGATTCACAAAGGCGAAGACCGGCTCGCGTTCAAGGAACTCATGCTCCAGATCGGTCTCGACGTGCCCATCTCCGGCGTCGCGCACAACATGGACGAAGCCCGCGCGGTGGCGGAAAAGATCGGCAAGTTCCCGCTCATCATCCGCCCTGCGTTCACGCTCGGCGGCACGGGCGGCGGCATCGGTTACAACCGCGATGAGTTCGAGGAAATCGCCAAGCGCGGCATCGAACTTTCGCCCGTGAACGAAGTGCTCATCGAGGAATCGCTGATCGGCTGGAAGGAATACGAGATGGAAGTGATGCGCGACCGCGCGGACAATTGCGTCATCATCTGCTCCATCGAAAACTTTGATCCGATGGGCGTCCACACCGGCGACAGCATCACCGTCGCGCCGATCCAGACGCTCACCGACAAGGAATTTCAGATCATGCGCGACCAAAGTTTCGCTGTGATTCGCGCTGTCGGCGTTGAGACCGGCGGCTCGAACATCCAGTTCGGTGCCGACCCCGTCACCGGCCGCATGGTCATTATCGAGATGAACCCGCGCGTCAGCCGGAGCTCGGCTCTGGCTTCAAAAGCAACGGGCTTCCCGATTGCGAAAATCGCCGCCAAACTCGCCGTCGGCTACCTGCTCGACGAACTTCGGAACGACATCACGCGCGAAACGCCCGCGAGTTTCGAGCCGAGCATTGATTACGTCGTCACCAAGATTCCGCGCTTTGCTTTCGAGAAATTCCCGCAGGCCGACCCCACGCTCACCACGCAGATGAAAAGCGTCGGCGAAGCGATGGCCATCGGCCGCACGTTCAAGGAAAGCCTGCAAAAATGCCTGCGCTCGCTGGAGACACGGTGACCGTGCGCCAGCACCCGCGGCAGCTTGGGCGGCGTGCGGGAGCGCATCGGCACGGAACCTTCCGGTTCCGCTGCTACACCACCTCAAACTCGCGCAGTTCAAGGGTGTT
>SIAW01000114.1 GCA_009695465.1 Pedosphaera sp. | reverse complement strand
TGCTGGCGCAGAAAACCTGCCAGCGCTTTGCTGCCGACTTCTTCCTCGCCCTCGATGAGAAAGGTGATGTCGCACGGCAACTCCGTGCCGGTGGCCAGATAAGCCTGCACGGCTTTTAAGTGCGCGAAGTGCTGGCCTTTGTTGTCGGCGGCCCCGCGCGCGTAGATGCAGCCTTGGCGCAGCGTGGGCTGGAAGGGCGGCGTCTTCCAAAGTTCCAACGGCTCCGGAGGCTGCACGTCGTAGTGGCCGTACACCAAAAAATGCGGACGCTTTCCCGCGCGCTGCGGCGTGCGGGCCAGCACGATGGGATGGCCGTCCGTGGAATGACTGCGCGCCTCAAGTCCGATGCCGTGGCAATGCGCGACCAACCAATCCGCGCAGACGCGCATGGCGGCGGCGTGGGCGGTCTGCGCCGAGACACTGGGAAAGCGCAGATACTCGCACAACTCCTCCACTCTGCGCGCTTCGTGGGTCTTGAGATAATCCAGCACGGCCTGCATGGGGCCGGACTGTACTGACAAACCGCCGCGACGCCAAGCCGGCGCGCATCATTTTTTGGGCGGCGGGAAAAGCAGCTCCCACGGGCGCAGCGGCAAGGGCAGGATGTCGAGCAGTTGCGGGAGCTTGCGCGGATCCACAATCATCCCGGGCGCCTTCCGCAAAATCTCAAAGGGCACGTTGGTCGTGTTCGCGCCCAGTCCGCGGATCAGCATGATCCCCAGCATGGCCTTGTCCGTCACCGGATCGGGATTGCCCAGCGTGCCTTGCAGGCGCAGGAAAAGCGGCAACTGGTAATATTCATTGCGCTGGAAAAGCCCGTCGCCGATGCGGAACTTGCGCGCCACATCCGGTGCCAGCGCAATGCCGACGGGCAGATCAATGATCGACTGCCGAACATCGGGCAAAAGCTGGATCGTGCCGGCGGTCTGCGTCTTGAACGAGCCGGTGTTGAAAACAAAACTCAACTCCAATTTGCCCTGCTCCAGCCGCGTGGACAGGGCGACGTCGCGAACCAGTTCAGCGAGCAATTTGTCCACCTCCACGCCCTTCGCCACGCCGGTCAGCGGCAACAGCAGCACCTTCGTCAGCAAGCCCCCGCGATTCTGACCTTCGGGCAGGCGCAACTGCGTGTGGGTGATGTGCAGTTCCGCCGGATCCGTTTCGTGATCCTTGCTGGTGATTCTCCCATTTTGAAAAGCGCCATCCATCCAGCGCAGGCGCATGTCGCCCGCCAACTTACCCCAGTCTTTCTGCGCGCCGATCCATTCCTGAACCGCAGGCGGCAAATGCCTTTTGATCGTCGGCCATCGCAGGAGCAGCGGCAGCGGTGCCACACCCGCGCCCTTGAGCCCAATATCGTGTTGCACATTCGGGCCAGAATAATTGATGCGGTAATGCCCCGCGACATCGCCACCTTCCAAGCGCATTCGCAGATCGGTAAAATCCAGCGCCTTGCCATTCTGGATTTCGAGCGCAGTGCAATTCTCAGCGACGAGATTGGCCCACAACAATCGCTTGGCATCCAGTTGCCAGCGCAAGTCCGCCGCCTCGCGCGGGCTGGGAGAGTGTGGCAGCGCATTAATGAAATCCAGCAGCCGCTCCAGTTCCAGCGCGTCAGACTTCGCCGACAGTCGCCCAGTGATTTTACCGGGCGTGGACATGTCGAGGCTGCCAGCGATCTCCACGTCGTTCTTCGTGCCGTTCGTGTCGGGCAGATCCACGTGGAAGCGCCGCACTTCCAGCGACTGCGCCTTCGCATCAGCAACCAACTCAAACTCCATCTTGGCGGCGATGGGCGTCGCATTGGCTTCCTTGGCGGCGCGCCACTGCCAATCCCGCACAGACAACGTGCCGCTCATGTGCTGTTTGCCGTTGGCGAGAACCTCGGTGTTTTGTTCCAACGCCGCCATGCCGGATGCCAGATTCTTCATCTCGAACCATGGCGCCAACATCGGCTTCAGGAATTCTGAATCCACACCGCCCACCTTGATTTGCCAATCGCCGACGTGCCGCGCGGAGTCGTGTTTGCCCTTCACGCTGAAAGTAGCGTTGTGTCCTGCGCCCAACGAACAGGTGCCGTCCAGTTTCCCCACCTGCACCAAATGCGCGCCGCTGGCCAAGCGTTGGGACAACACTTCCAACTCCCACGCAGCCTGCAACGGCCGGTTGTTCCAGAGGCCGGCGGGATCATTGAGAGTCAAGTTGGTGACGGAACATTTTCCACTGAACCCGCTGCTGCCTCGGCTGTCCCACTGCGCGCTGCCGTCGGCCGTCAGCAAGCCACTCTGCAAAGTTTTGTCACCTGCCGTCGCTAAGCCCAGCGCACGCAGCGTGGCGGGGCCGATATTCGTCAGCTTGCACTTGGTCAATCCCGCATCGAACTGGCTGCCCACCAGCCGCGCGGCGCCTTCCATCTCGAACCGTTCCGCCTCGCCATCGCCCCAACGCCAGCCGCCGCCCATGCGCGAGACCTGCATTTCCCAGCCGCCATTTTCCTGCCGACGCAGTCCCCCCTCGACGAGTGCGGCCACACCCAACGGTTCCTGCGGCCAGCGGACGTGCTCGACCGGCACGCCGACAAACTCCACCCGCGCCCGGATCTCCGGTGCGCCCTCAGAATTAAACACCATCGTGCCGTTGGCTTCGCCTTTGGCAGAACGTAAAGGCCAGTCTGGGCGATCCCACAGCGACAGCGACTGGAGCGCGTGCTGGTTCACTTCGGTGAAGGCGAAGGCCATGCGCCCGGCGCGCGTGCCTGTGCTGTATTGTCCGGCGAGCGCGTACTGCGCGGCGGGCAGGTTGCCCACGCGATATTCGCCGGTGAACTTTTTGAGATGCACCTCGTCGGCTCCCGCAAACTCGGCTTGTCCCGCGCCTTCGGCCACATGGGAACGTCCGCTGGCACCGCTCCATTGCGCGCGGTAGTGATCGAGCAGGACGCCCGTCCAGCCGGCCAGTCGGCCATTGATCTGCAACTGCACCGCCGCGCTTCGGAGGGATCCGGCCACGAGATTGCGCGCGTCCATGGTGCCGTTAAATTCCATCGGCTGGCCCGCCTGTCTGGCGTGGAGGCGCAGTTGCGCGTCGAACTGCCCCGCCTGCGCGTGCCGTCCCAGCAACGGTTGCCAGTCGCGCAAGTCCAGTCCCTGCACAGACAGTTCCACCTGCGATGCCCCGGTGGGACCGGACTGCGTCAGCTGTAGCGGCTGCAGGAGTTGGCCGCTCAAAATCTGGCGGGCGCCCTGCTTGCCAGACAGCGAGAATTTTTGCAGCCGACACGTCCGCTGTTGCCAGTCCCAAGCCAGATCGTAATCGGCGCTGATCTCCAGGGGCGGGGTCGTCACACCGAATTGGGCCACGCTGAACTGGCTGGCGTCCGCGCGGCCGTTCACCTGCCATTGGCGGCCATCGGCAGCGATGCGGACTTGGTTGGTGGCGTTGAGCATCGTCCCTCGAAAATCCATCGCCCACGGCGCGCCGATATAATTGAGCAGCCGCCGATCCACCGAATCCACCACACAGTCCAGCCGCCACGCGCCATCGGCGGCATCGCGGTCGCCTCGCGCGCGCAGACCGCCCAACGCCGCGCCACCCCGCTCCAACTGCAGCACGAGTTGTTGGAGCCGATCGGTCGTCCACTGGCCCACCAGGCGCGTCTGGATTCCTGCCATCTCCGCAAACACGCCCGTGGCATTGCCGGCTTGGAACGTGGCGTTCACGTCCGCAGCAACGGGCATCTTGAGCAGCGCCCCCGTGCAGTTCGCCGAGCCGCGCAGCGCACCTTGCACCGAGTTGGTGCCGGACTGGTGTTGAACATCGGCGGCAATCATCAACTGCCAGTCTTGATTCGCCACGGGCCGCACGAAAGTCAGTTCCAAGTTTTCCAGTTGCGTGTGCGACTGGCTATTATTCTCCGCACGCGCCAGATGCCGCAGTCCACCTTGCTGAATCTTGATGCGACTGCCGCTCCATTCACCGGTGGCGCTGAGCGATAGGTCCGAACGGCGCAGCGTAAAATCTCCCTGCTTTGCCTCCAGCCCCAGCGCACTGGCGCCGATTGTAAATTGGATGGCCCCACCGCGCGCCGGTGCCGTGGTCAATTGCAGGCTCAGCCGGCCCGCATCGGCGATGTCCGCCAGCAGCGGCCGCCACTGCGCCACGTCCATGTCCTGCAGCACCAGTTCGCCGGCCAGCGGCTGTGTTGATCCGGTCGCCCCCATCACTTGCCACGGACTTGTGAGGCGACCCTGAAAAAGCCGGCGCCCTTCTTTGACACCACTGAGATTGGCCTGCGCAATCTGAAAAGTTTTCTGCGCGGCATCCCAGTGCAGCGCGTAATCGGCCGTCACCTCAACGGCCGGGGTCGTCACCCCCGCGCGCGAAATCAGAAGTGGCAATGCCTGCCACTGGCCGTGCGCCACCACGCGCGGCGCGGTCCACGAACCGGAGAGGCGAAGGGTGTTGGTGCCGTGCAATTGTGTGCCGCGAAAATCCACGTCGCGCCCCAGCGGCAGCAGGCGCAGCACATTGCCCGGCACGGCGCGCGCGCTGGCCTGCAGCACCCAGTCGTCGCCCTGCGCGGCCTCCACACCGCCGCTGAGTTTCACTTGGCCGCTGGGGATATTCCCTTCGCTGAAATCGAGCACGCATTGGTTGAGCCGGCCGGGTGTCCAGTCCAGTTCACCGCGCACTGCAGGCTGGGCCGTGACAACAGCGGGCAGCCACGCGAACTTTCCGGCAGCGCGGCCCAGTTTTCCCACTGACGAAATCGAGAGGGTTCCGTTGGCATCCAGATTGCCTTCGGCGATTTGAGCATCGCGACTGGCCTTTGCGTTGGCCGTGATTTGCCATTGGCTGGTCTGTCCGTTTTCCAAAGGCCCGACATCGAACGACAGCCCATCAGCTTGTAACGTCAATGCGCGACCCGCCGCAGTGTTCTTGATGCACGTGATCGCGCCGTCGTGAGCGGTGATGCCTTCGATGCTCCAGCCGCCCCCGGTCTCACTGGCATCGGGTGCGAGGGCTTGGAGCAGCGGATCCAAGTTGCTCGTCCCATCGGCTTCTTCCACGACGTGGACGGCGGGGCGCGCGAGTGTGATGGCGCCAAACTTCATCTCTCCGCGCCACCAAGCCCACGAGGAACCTTGAAGTCGCAGCTCGTCCGCCTCGATCAACGGCTGGTCGCCGGTAGTGCGCACGCGCAGTCCGCGCAACGCAAGCTGGCTCCACGGCGACCACTCCACCTTTTCCACCGTGATGCGCGCACGCAGCCGATGCTCCACGCGCGGCAGGATGACCCCTTTGAAAAACATGCCACTGGTGAGGAACGCGTACAACAGCGGCGTGCCAATGAGGCCCGCGCCCGCCAGCCACGCGATCCAACGCCGGCGCGAACGGCGCAGCGATGGCTCGACGGAATGGAATGGGTTGCCCGTGCTCATGCGTGTGTCAACTGGGGCGGAACGTAGCATGGGGCGCGGAGGGCGTCCAGCGGTACGCAGGTTGCGTTGTCGGGGAACCTGCGGCATTCTCCGCGCGATGAAAATCTCCGTGGTCGTGCCAGCGTTTAATGAGGAGAAGCTCATCGCCGACACGCTGCGCAGTATTCGCCTCGCGTCCGAGGCGTTCGCCGCGCGCGGTTGGGAATGGGAGATGGTGGTGTGCGACAACGACTCCACCGACCGCACTGCCGAGCTGGCCCGCGCGGGCGGCGCGCGTGTGGTGCACGAACCGATGCGGCAGATTGCGCGCTCGCGCAACGCCGGTGCAGCGGTCGCCACAGGCGATTGGCTGGTGTTTGTGGACGCGGATTCGCAGCCCAGCCCGGGGTTGTTTGGCGCGGTGGCCGAGGTGATTGTCGGCGGCCGTCACTTGGGCGGCGGCAGCACGGTGACGATGGATAACACGCGGCTGTGGTTCCGTATCGGATTGGCTTTCTGGAACGGCATCAGCCGGACATGCCGTTGGATGGCCGGCTCGTTCATCTTCTGCGAGCGCCGGGTGTTCCAAGAGATGGGCGGGTTTAACGAAGCGCTGTATGCGGCGGAGGAGATTGAGTTCAGTCGCCGCCTCAAATCCCGGGCGCGGCGCGAAGGCAAGAAGCTCGTCATCCTGCGCCGGCATCCCCTGCTGACCTCATCGCGCAAGGTGCATCTCTACACGCCGTGGGAGATCGCCCGGTTCATGCTGCGGACAGTGTTGAGCGGCGGGCGCACGCTGGGCACGCGCCAGCAGTGCGAGATTTGGTACGATGGCCGCCGATAATCTCGGTCAGCGTCAGCGGTTGTTGGGCTGGAATTGATCCACGCCACGCAACAGGCGCGGGTCGGTAGAGCCGCCAGACTGGATGCCGTCCTTGTTCAATTTCCGTTCCTTTTCTTGGAGCTGTTTGCGTAGCTTGATTTCCATCGAGCGTTCGTCCATCTCTGCCTGTCGCAGCGCGGGCATACCGTTGCGTGAACTGATCGTCTCGTGCGCGGAAGATTCGGGCGTCTCCAACACCGTGGGACGCATCATCACGACCAGTTCCTGTCGCTCATTGTTGTCCTTGTTCTCGCGGAACAAAACACCCAAGAGTGGCAGATCCTTGAGGATGGGAACGCCGCTGCTTGACTCCACTTTTCGCGTCTTGATGAATCCACCGAGCATGACCGTGTCCCCGTCACGCACGGCAATCTTGGCATTGGCAGTGCGGTCGGTCGTCACGGGCACTTGCACGTTGTCGATGACCTTATTGGAGATGATATCGCTGATGGATTGCTCGATATCCATCACGACCAACCCATCGGGATTGATGAAGGGCAGGATACTCAAGCGGATACCAATCTGTTTTTGCTCATACTGCGACCGTATGCTGGAGTCGAGACCGTTACTGGTAGTTCCAGATATGTACGGGTGTGTTTCGCCGATAAACAGTGTCGCCAATTCTGCGTGCGAGGTCTGGATGCGCGGGCGAGAGAGGACGTTTACGCGAGTATCAGATTTGATGGCCTCAACGGCCATCTCCCATTTGCTGTTCAGAAAACCCCAGTAGTTAAGTCCCGATCCGAGGTTGGCGAGGCTGGAAGCAGTGTTAGCAGCCCCATTCGCTCCTGTTTTTGGAGAGTAAAAATTCCCGCCGTGTTTCATGCCCAATGCCGAGCTGAAACTGGTGCCGACGTTCTGCTTATCTTGCCCGATCGTCACGCCGTAGCTGAGGTTGTCGTCCAAAGCCACGTCCATGATGATGGATTCGATGAGCACCTGCTGCTGCACCTTGTCGAGGCTAGCCAGCAGCTCCTTGACGATATCCAGTTTTGATTGGCTCTCCGCCATAATCAGCACGGCATTATTGCGCTCGTAGGGAATGATGCGCGTGTCGCCTAGAATGGGTCGAGCCGTTGCGGACGCCCCAGTCGCCGGACGCGCCCCGCCACCGCCGGGAGTGCCGCCACCACC
>SIAW01000113.1 GCA_009695465.1 Pedosphaera sp. | reverse complement strand
GCGCTCCCGCGCTGCCCTCTCAGCCTTTGCTGCGGCCGACGCCGCAACTGGATAGCTCCCCGACCGCTCGGTTGTACTCCCCGCGTTGCGCAGGGTCAAGCAGCAGGGATGCGACGTTCAATTTTCCGGCCTTGCGCCGAGGAATCGTAAATGGCATCGAGCAAATCCAACACGGCCAGAGCAGAAGTTGTATTGTTGCGGCAATCAGGAATTTCACTGCGCGCTGCGGCCGCCCAATCTTTGAGCAACTGGACACATCGCCGGCCGCCGTAGCCGGGTGTGGAATCAGGCGGCAGCGCGAACGTCTCTTCCATGGCGTGGAATTGCGGTTGCGGTCCGTGAATTTCCAGCACACCGCCGGTGCCGGCACGGAAAGGATCCCAGCGCACCCACCGCTGCGATCCGCGCAATGTCCATTGCCATTCATTGGCCCAGCGCGGCAGCCAGTACCCGCCCGTCAATGTGGCCAGCGCGCGGTTCTCCAAATCAAAAATGGCCGTGCCGCCATCTTCCACCTCTGTCGGCGTGGCGCCAAAGTTTCCCACGCGCGCCGTCACAGCGACCACGGATTGCCCCGTGATGTAGGGCACCAAATCCAGATAGTGGCAGCCCAGCCAGTTGAAAAATCCGCCGCCGCTGTTGTCGCTGTCGAAAAGATAGTGGCCGGGACCGCGGCGCTGCACATCGCTGGTGACGCAGGTCATCTCGATGCTGATCAGTTTTCCAAGGCGACCATCTGCGATCATCTCGCGCAGTCGGTTGGCCCCTTCATCAAATCGCCAAAGGTATCCCGCTTGAAACGCCACGCCCGATTCGCGCACCACCTGCGCGGTCGCTCGAAACGCTGCTGCATTGGTGCCCGCAGGTTTTTCAGTGAGGACGTGTTTGCCCGCGCGCGCCAACTGCGTGATGACCGCCGGCGCGGCATTGTTGGGCAGACAAACCATCGCTGCATCAAATTGGCTGTTCCCGTGCGCCAGCAATTCTTCGACGGTTGAATATCTTGGCAGTCGCGCGTGACGTTCTTCCAAGCTGGTGGTGGTGCCCGGAAATTCCGGCACGATGGCCGTCAGCACCAGTTCATCGGGCAACAGCGCCAGCGACTCACGCCAGCCTGCACCGTGCGGATGATCCACCCCGATGAACGCCACTCGCAACGGGGAACGGGACGCCATGAAGTCGAGCTAGACGCCGAAGGACTTGCCGCACCCGCAGTTTTGCTTGGCGTTCGGATTGGAGATTTTGAAGCCGCTGTCGGTCAGCGCATCGGAGAAATCCACCACGGCACCGCGCAGATAATCGGCGCTGAACTCATCCACCACCACCGGCACTCCATCGTAATCGGCTCGCAAATCCTTTTCGCGCTGTTCATCGAACACGAGGCGGTACTGCATGCCCGAGCAACCGCCCGATTCCACATACACCCGCAGCGCCTTGCCGCCGGTTTCGCGCGCCAGCATCTCCTGCACGGCAGTGACCGCCGAGGGCGTGAGAGTGACCACTGCAACTTCGTTCGTCACGGTTTCCACAGTGGCAGTGTGGCAGTCTGCGAGCGCAAAGTCAACGCGACCCTGGTGCCTTCATCAATTGCAGGAGCTGCTCTTTGCGCGGCTGCAACGCGGGCTGCATTTTGGGAAACATCACACCGAGCCGCTTGAGGGCATCCAACGCCTCGCGGTGGCGGTTCTCCTGCTGCAACAGACGCGCGGCACCCAGTCCGGCTTGTTGAATCCAAAACGGATCCTGCTGCGGCCCGGCCGCTCCCGCCGCTTCAAAGACTTTCTGGTACAGCCCGATGGCCTTGCTCAAATCCTTGTCCGTCTTCTTCTCGTAAACATTGGCCAAGCCCAGCATCGCGGATGTGCGGATGTCGGAATCGCCGGGCAACGCCTCGGTCAATTGCAGAACCGTCTCGTACGCCTTCTGTGCGCCGGCAAAACGCTGCGGGGCCTCCGCCGCAAGTTGCAGGTGACAATCACCAATCCGCCCCTGCGCTTGTACCGCCAGCAGATTGGTGGGATTGCCGACGAGGCCAATCAGCTTTTCGAAGTGCGCGATGGCCTCATCGAATTTCTGAGGCGGCTTGGCAGGATCAAGAATCGCCGTGTCACCCAGCGCAAAAATCGCCTCGCCCTTCACCAGCACTGGACATTTCTCATCGGCCACCAGTCCCTCAAAATACGCCCGCGCGTTGGGATAATTTTGGCGCGCCAAAGCAGAACGGCCGGCCATCATCGCCGCGCGATGACGCAGGGCCGGCGGACTGTTGCTCATGCCCTGCACCAGTTGGTACCGCGCCTCCGCCTGCACATGGTTGGTGCCGCTCAAGTGAAAATAATGATCCGCCACCCGCATCTGCGCCCGGGCCGCATTGAGCGTATCGGGATGCTGGGCGATGACATTGGTGAGGATTTCTAGCGCCTGCGCTTCTTGCGCGTTTTGTTGATGGATCCAAGCCAGATCCAACTTCACCTGCGCTACCCATGCCGGATCGGCTTTTGAATTGGCCTCCAGCCAAGCCCGATAGTGCTGCAGTGCTTCATCCCATTTTCGATCGGCGATATAAGTGCGCGCCTTCTCCAAAGTCGCTTGGGCACTGAGCGGTGCATTTGTTGATTGGCTTGGCAGTGCTTCCAGAATTTTCCGCGCCGGCTCGGGAGCTTGCTGCTGGGCCACCAGCAATATCGCTTGCACACGGAGCGCGGCGTTGGGCGAGCCGGCAAACTGGCCCATCGCCTGCATCGCAAAGGGCAGATACACCCCAGTGCGATGGATGGATTCCAGCGCGACAGCCGAACGCACCGCGAGGAAACGCGCGTGATCCAACAGCGCTGTGGATGGCCTCTCCGCTTCCGGCACCGGAAGCAAAACGGATTGGCACTGCGCCAAGGCGTTGGTGAAATCACCGGATCGAAATTGGGCTTCCGCCGCCTTCACGCGTGCGTGGGCACGCTGCGCCGGCTGTGCAAACGTGTTCGCCGCCTGAAAATAATTCGTGCCGCTCCCGCCCATGTCACCTTGCTGCCAGCTTGCCCATGCCAGTCCCAAGTGCGCATGCCCGGCGAATGGAGCAACGATTGCAGCAGCGAAATTTGTCTTTGCCTGAAACACGAGGTTGCTCTGCAACGCTGGCGAAAGCGGCTGCGATGGAGATGCACTCAACTGGCGCAAGCGCAGTTCACCCTCGGTCAATCTGAGCACCGCCGAGTCGCTTTCCGTGAGCAATTCCAAACCGCTCGAATCCGAAACCAGCATTCCTGCGAAGCTGCCAGCGACCTGTTGCAGTGATAATTCCAACAGGGCCAATCGCCGATATGCGGGCGGCATTTCAACAGCACTGAGCCGGGCGTAATCCGCTGCTGCTTCATCGTGTCGCCGCAATTGGGCGAGCACTTCGCCGCGCAATCGCAATCGCTCGGCCTGCCGGGCAGCAACATTCGTCTGCGTTTGCGCCAATGCCGGGCTGTCCAGAAGTGACAACGCCTCCGGGAATCGGCCTTGGACTTGAAACAGGCGCGCCTGCAAATGGCGAACTCGCCAGTGCGCTTCAGCGCCGGAAATCTTCGCGCCAATTATATCGAGCAGGTCACTCGCGGCTTGATGCTGGCCTTGCCGATGGAGCGCCTCGGCCAGCAAGAGATTTCCTTCGCTGGTTCGTTTGTCGGCGGGATGCGTCAGCGCAAACCGCTGGAAGATCCCTTCCGGCGGACGAAGAATTTCCACGATGCTCCCCCAGTTCTCTTGATCGGCGCTGGCCACCACCAAGGAAAGTAACGCGTCAATCGCGCGCGCCGAGTTGGGATACAGTCTCGGAATGTCGCGGAACAACTCCGCAGCCGCCACCGCGTTGCCCTCGCGCAGGCGGCTCTCGGCCATCCAAAATGCAAACTCATCCGCGTAGCCCGCAGCATTTGCCTTCTCGTTGTTGAGCAAGTTGAAGCAGTCGCGATAGCGCTCTTGACGGAACAACGACTGCGCCTGATGGAGCAGCGCAAAGGGACGCTTGGGGGAATCAGGGTTGGCCTCCTGATATTCCTGGAACCACTCCCCAGCGGTGATCCAGTTGCTTAAACTGAAACTGCGCACGGCGGCTTGCAGCAGGTTTTCCGCACGCAACGCCCGCACGTTGACCTCGTCAGCCGCGTGCAGGCTCAGCGCCAAGCCAAGCCAGCAAAGGCCGCAGCGCAGCGTGCTGGAACAAAAACTCACGACAGCAGAGGACATCATTTCACGGGCAAAAGGCGACTCAAAAATCTTCCCGTGTGGCTCTGCGGACAGCGCGCGACCATCTCCGGCGTCCCTTCCACCACGAGCCGCCCGCCAGCCTCCCCGCCTTCTGGGCCAAGATCAATCACCCAGTCGGCGCATTTGATGACATCCAGATTATGCTCGATCACCACCAGCGTGTTGCCGGCATCGCGCAGTCTGAAAAACACCTCCAACAAACGGGCGACGTCATGAAAGTGCAGGCCGGTCGTCGGCTCGTCCAGAATGTAGAGAGTGCGCCCCGTGGATCTGCGGCCCAACTCTGCGGACAGTTTCACGCGCTGCGCCTCGCCGCCGCTGAGGGTTGTCGCGGCTTGACCGAGGCGTACGTAGCCCAGCCCCACTTCCGCAAGCATCAGGCAGGGTTGATATATTTTCGGCACGGCGCGGAAGAAATTGACCGCCTCATCCACCGTGAGGCCGAGCACGTCGGCGATGTTCAGTCCTTTGTAGTGGATCTCCAGTGTCTCGCGGTTGTAACGGCGGCCGCTACATTCCTCGCAGGTGACATACACCGACGGCAGGAAGTGCATCTCAATCTGGATCAGGCCGTCGCCTTCGCACTTCTCGCAGCGCCCGCCGCGCACGTTGAAACTGAATCGGCCCGGCCCGTAGCCGCGCACCTTGGCCGAGGGCAGTTGCGCGAAGAGATCGCGCACGTGCGTAAAGAGTGCCGTGTAGGTGGCCGGATTGCTGCGGGGCGTGCGCCCGATCGGCGATTGGTCAATGACGATGGCCTTGTCGAGATTGCGGATGCCATCAATCGCACGGTGTTTGCCGGGGCGTTCCTTTGAGCCATGCCATTTGCGAAAAAGCGCCTTGCGCAGGACATCGTCCACCAACGTGCTTTTGCCCGAGCCGCTGACGCCAGTCACGCAGGTCATCGTCCCCAGCGGCAGGCGCACATCAATGTCCTTCAAATTGTTCTCCGTGGCACCGCGAATCACCAACCAACCTTTTTCGGGATGCGCCGCGATGCGCTGTCGCGGGATGGGGATGGCGTACTCGCCCCGCAGATATTTTCCGGTCAACGACCGCTCGCTGGCCGTGACTTCGGCCACCGTTCCTGCCGCCACCAATTCACCTCCGTGCACGCCCGCGCCCGGGCCCAAGTCGATGACGTAATCGGCGGCGCGGATGGTCTCCTCATCGTGCTCCACGACCAGCACAGTGTTTCCCAAATCGCGCAGTCCCATCAGCGTGGCCAGCAGGCGCTCGTTGTCGCGCTGGTGCAGGCCGATGCTCGGCTCGTCGAGAATATAGGTGACGCCCACCAAGCCCGCGCCGATCTGCGTCGCGAGCCGGATGCGCTGCGCTTCGCCGCCGCTGAGCGTGCCGCTCTCGCGATCCAGCGACAAATAGCCCAGCCCAACATTGCGCAGAAACCCCAGCCGCTGCTTGATCTCCTTGAGAACCTCCGCCGCAACTTGGATTTGAAATGGCGACAGGTGCAGCCCTTCGATGAACGCGAGCGCCTCGATCACGGTCATCGCGCAGATGTCCATGATGGACACGCCCGGAATTTGCGCGCGCGCTTTCTTTGCCGCGCGGACAGGCAACGCCACGACGTGCCCATTCGTGGCCGCAGGCGCGCCCAGTGTGATGGCGAGAATCTCCGGCTTCAACCGACGCCCCATGCAGGCATCACAGGGCTGTGAGCTCATGCAGGACTTGATGCGGTTCTTGGTGAACTCGCTGTCCGTCTCCTGAAACAGGCGCTCAAGATTGGGGATGACGCCTTCGAACTTGCGCTGGGTGCGCGTCATTTTCCCGCCGCGCCAGAAATTAAATGCAATCTCCTCTTCGCTGGAGCCGTGCAGCAGCACACGCCGGAAATCCTCCGGCAATTCTGCGAAGGGTTTGTCCAGCGGCTGTTTGTAATGCGCGGCCACCGCCCGCACCATGGCCTTGTAGAAAACGATCATGCGCTGACCGCCGCGTTGCCACGGCGCGATCGCCCCGCCTTCGAGTGTCTTCTCGGGCACAGGCACGACGAGGTCTTCATCAAACACCAGTTTCTGTCCCAGCCCATGACAGACGGCGCAGGCGCCGAAAGGGCTGTTGAAGGAAAAATGTTTCGGCGTGGGCGTGTCGTAACTGGAACCGGTGGCGGCACTGTACATCCCCGTCGAATGCAGCGCCTCAATCCACGCTGCCTCTGCGACCGCACCGGCTGCGCGATGGAGCACCAGCAAGCGGCCTTCGCCCCACTTGAGCGCGGTCTCGACTGAATCGCCCAAGCGCCCGCGAATCCCTTCGGTGTTGACGAGGCGATCCACCACCACATCAATGCAGTGCTTTTTCTTGGGATCCAATTTCACGCGCAGGTTGCTGGCCAGCTCCACCATCTCGCCATCCACACGCGCGCGCACAAATCCCTCGCGCGCCATGCGCTCAATCACATCGCGGAACTCGCCCTTCTGATGCTGCACCACCGGTGACAGCAACATCACCTGCGACTTGGCCGGGAGCGACAGGATGCGATCGGCGATCTCCGTCGGGGTTTGCTTGGACATCGCCACACCACTGGCCGGGCAGTGCGCCTGGCCGATGTGCGCGAAGAGCAGGCGCAGGTAATCGTAAATCTCCGTGGTGGTGGCGATGATGGAACGCGGGCTTGCACCGGCGCTGCGTTGCTCGATGGCGATGGTCGGCGACAGGCCCTCGATGTAATCAATCTCGGGCTTCTGCATCTGATCCAAGAACTGCCGCGCGTAGGCCGAGAGCGATTCCACGTACCGGCGCTGGCCTTCCGCGTAGAGGGTGTCAAACGCCAGCGACGATTTGCCCGAGCCGCTCAGGCCGGTGATGACCACCAGCTTGTTCCGTGGAATCTCCAGCGTGAGATTCTTGAGGTTATGCTCTCGAGCGCCGCCGATCCTGATGCAGTTTGCCGCCATGAAACAAAACGGCAGTTTACACAGCGGCTCTGGGAAATCCAAGCCTGCGCAATCAACGGACGGGGAACGGCGCCCAACTTTCTGAAACCACCCGCACGGGAATCACTCCGTTAAAGAGCCGGCCGGTTTGCTCCACGCGGAAAATGCTGCGCGCCGCAGTTTCACCAACGACTTCATAGTTGGAGCACAGTTGCCTCGGTCGGCTGCCTTGCGCCGGTCGCAGTGCCTGACTGTAAACGTAGGCGATAAAATAGTGATCGTCCTCCACGCGCAGGAGGGA
>SIAW01000016.1 GCA_009695465.1 Pedosphaera sp. | reverse complement strand
ACCATTCCGTCCGCCAACGCGCCCGCCGGTGCGGTCATGGAAAAATCACAGACGGTCGCCGAGGGCGGCGTGCAGATGGCGCGCGCGTCCACGCAGCAAAGTGTCCAGCAACAGACTGGCAGTACCGGTGCGACAGCAGCCACGCCGCAAGCCACAGGTGCCAAGTCGGTGGATGTCGCCGCAGCGACGGGGGGTTCGACTGCTGTAACGCAGTCGGTGGCGGCGTCAAACACCCAGTCGGCTTCCATCAGCGCAGCCGCAGGCGGCACGAATCTTTCGCAGGCCACCGTAGCGACAGGCGCGGTTCTGGAAAAAGGACAGGCGCAGGCTGAAGGCAGTGCAACATTGGCGAAGACCGGCACGGGTGTCGCCGTAGCCCAAGCCGCTGCGCCGGGTGCCACGACCGCTCCGATGGCTGGTGCCACGCAGAAGACCGCAGGTGAAACCGGACCCGCGACGGGACAGTCCGCTGCCGCGCAGCAGCAGTTGGCCGGAACAAAGGCGGATGCCGCAGCGACGGGATTGACGGCGACGAGCGGTGGTTCCGCAGTGGCGCAGGCAACGGTGGCGCAGGCCGAAACGGTTTCATTGGATCGCGCGCAGACCACGGGCGAGGCCGGTGTAAAAATGGCGGCGGCCTCCAGCGGGTTGACGGTGGGACAGGCTGCGGCGACATCGGCGGCGGCGGGCAATGCACCGGCGGCGGCAGCGAGTGCGGCGAATGCAGCGGCGCAAATGGGAGCAGCGGGAACGGCTTCGACGGCTGCCAAGGCGCAGACGGCCAACACGGCCGCGCAGTCAGGCAGCATCCAGACGGCGCAAGTGAATTCAACTTTGCCGGCAGCACAACAAGCTGGTGCGCCCGGCGTGAAGATGGAGAGCGCTGGAGCGACGGCAGCGGCTGGCCAACAATTGGCGGCGGTGTCTAACACGGTGGGGATTGCCCAAAGCGCGACGGCTGCGGGGCAGTCCGCGCCCGTGACTGGCGCTGCGAAGGCCAACGCGGCTGCGGTGTCCGGTGCGGCGTTGCCGGCCACCTCTGCTGCGGCGCAGGGCAGTGCGGCCACGCAGACGACAGCGGCAGCGCAGTTGCCCTCGGTGAAAATGGACGGCGCGGCGCTGCAGGCCAGTGCGGGTGGCGACAGTGCTGCGGTGACTTTGGAGAGCGGCAAGTCCGCAGTGGACGGCGGTCAGGCCGCTGGAAAGATTGGTAGTCAGTTGACACTCGGCCCCGCCGCAGGTGGTGCTGAGCGCGCAGCGCCTGCCGCCAGCACCGTTGCGGCGAACGTGGCGGGTCTGCGTTTGCCCAATCAATTGCTGGCGACCAATGCGGCTCCGGCGCGATTGCTGCCCGGTTCGGGGGCAAAGTTGTCTGCGGCCAGTGCGGCGCAGGTTTCGTTGCCGGAATTGGCCGCGACCGCTTCGGGTGATGCAACGAAATTGGAAAGCGTCGGAGCGACACCGGCGGAGCAGGGTGCGGCATTTGGCAAGGCAACATCGGCTGTGAGTAATCTTGCGGTGAAGGGTGCGCCCGCGTCTGCGACGGGTGGCGCGGCCATCGCCAAGACTGCGGCGCCGGAAACGGGCGTGGTCGCGGGAGTGGCGGGGAGCGGTGTTCGCGCCCAACAGGTCGCTGCACTGGCGCCCAAGTCGGGGACGCTGGCTTCTGCGACAGGCGCGCTGGCAAATCTGCCGCAGCCGACGACCGTGTCACCCTCGCAGAAGATTCAACTGGAAGGCGTGCAGCCCAGCATTGCGCCGGGCGATTCCTTTGCGTCCGTGTCGGCGGGCCAAGCGGTGAAGCCGCTGGCGCAATCGGGTCGGCCGGGTGCGCAAGCGGGCGCGCCCACGGCGGCGTTGCTGGCGATGGTGGATCAACGGCAGATTTTTGGTCTGGCACAATCCACAGCGCAGCCGGTGCAGACGACAGGTTCATCCGTGGCGCTGTCGCGTTTCTCGCAAACGGACAAGGCCGCGCCCGCGCTGGATTTGCCCGGCGTACAGATGGAGACGGCGGGTGGACAATCGTTGGTGGCAGCCAAGGGCGACCGGCCCGAGCGCGTCTCCAGCACCGGTGCCGCACCGAAGGCCGCGCAGGGTGCGACGCAACTTGGCCAGCCGCTGGCGCAGTCAGGACAGCAGTCAACCGCCGTGGCACCGCTGCCGGTGCAGGAGATTCAACTGACCAAAGGTAACCCGGAGGTGGAGCTGGTGTTTAACGCGCGGCCGATGGCGAAGCTCAGCGACGCGAACGATGTGTTGAAGCTGCCGGACTTGGGGCTGCCCACCGGGCCGATGCTGGAAGCGCCGTTGCGCGGGCCTGATCCGTTGGTGCTGCGGCATGACCCCAAGAAACGCGTGGAGATCATCGAGCGGTTGGGCGGCAATCCCGAGACGGAAAAAGCGGTGATGCGCGCGCTGGATTGGTTCACTCGAAATCAGGAGAAGAACGGTAGCTGGGACGGGCCGGGCGATCACGATGTCGCCGCCACCGGCATGGCTATGCTGGCGTACATGGGCTGGGGCGCCAAGCACACGGAGGCGGGGCCGTATCAGCAGCCGTTGATCAAGGCGGTGGATTGGATGGTGCAGCACGTGGAAAAGAAGGGCGACTTGCGCCCCTCCAAAGGCGGCAACTACATGTACGACCACGGCATCGCGGCCATCGCAGTGGCGGAGGCGTACAGCCTGACCAAGGATCCGCGCCTGCGTCCGGTGGTGGAGCGGATTGTGGATTTCACCGTGCGCGCGCAGAACCCGAAGACGGGCGGCTGGCGCTACAGCCCGTATGGCGAGAAAGGCTACAACGACCGCGGCGACTTGTCCGTCACGGGCTGGCAGATCATGGCGCTCAAGAGCGCGCAGATTGGCGGCGTGCCGGTGCCGGCGGAGACCTTCGATCGTGCGCGCGGTTTTATGGATCTGGTGGGTGGCGGCCGCAACAAGGGCACCTACGGTTATTACACCTCCAACGATCCCACGCCGGCGATGGTGGCCGAGGGCATGTTCGTCCAGCAACTGTTGGGCGTGCCGCCCACGCACGCGCGCATGGATGAATCCGCCCGGTTCCTGGAGCGCGAGCTGCCCTCGCCGCGGCAGGTCAGCTATAATTACTATTTCTGGTACTACGGTTGTCTGGCGATGCACCAACATCAAGGGCCGGTCTGGGAACGTTGGAACGCGCGGCTTCGGCCCATCCTGCTCAAGGGCCAAATTGACCGCTCGGACCGCTCGGATCTTGATGGCAGTTGGGATCCGGCTGGGCAATGGGGCAGCAACGCCGGTCGCTGCGTGGTGACGGCGATGGCGGCGCTCTCATTGGAAGTCTATTACCGCTATCTGCCGCTCTACACCCCCGCGTGGGCGGAGGCCGGCACGGAGTTGGAGAAGAAATAGCGTTGCGCCTGCCTGCGCGTCGGGGGAAGGTTTCCCCGAACCTCAATCATCTCGCGCTATGATCCGTGCATTCCTTTTCCTGACCCTGTGCAGTTCCATGTTTTGTCCCGCAGCGGAGCCGGGGCCGTGGACGCCGATCTTCAATGGCAAAAACTTTGACGGTTGGGTGAACGTCAACTGCGCGCCGCAGACGTGGTCGGTGCGCGAGGGCATGATCCACTGCACCGGTTTGCCCACGGGCGAGCTGCGCACCACGAGCATGCACGAGAATTTCGAGTTGGAGCTGGAGTGGCGCCATCTACGCGCGCGCGGCAACGCGGGCGTGTTCGTGTGGGCCGATGCGCTGCCCGCAATGGGCCAGCCCTTCATCCGCGGCATCGAGGTGCAGGTGCTGGAGAATTCTTATGGCAACACCAAAAGCCACAGCACGCACGGCGACATCTTTCCCATCCACGGCGCGAAGATGACGCCCGTCAACGGCCGCGGCGGCTCGCGCGCCTTCCCCACCGAGGAGCGCAGCAAGGCCACGCCCGAATGGAATCACTATCGCGTGGTGTGCAACAACGGCGACATTTCGCTGGCGGTCAACGGCAAGGTCGTCACGCAAGGCCGCGCTGGCTCGCCGCGCAAAGGCTATCTCTGTCTTGAATCAGAAGGCTCGCCGGTGGAGTTCCGCAATCTGCGCCTGCGCGAATTGCCCACGACCAATCCAAAACCGGAGGAAGTGGCCACGGCGGATGAAGGATTCAAGTCGCTGTACACCGGTGTGGATTTGGCGGGATGGAAATCTGAAACGGCTGCCAAGTGGAAGTCCGCGGATTGGACGCTGGTGTGCGACGGCAAAGAAGCGAAGCCGTTGTCAACCGACCGCGAATTTGGCGACGCCACGTTCATTCTGGATTGGCGGCAGGCCGACGGCAAGTCGGCTGACAAACGCGTGCCGCTGACGCTGGGCGGAGTGCGCGTGCCCGGTGAGACGGACAAGCCGGCCGGTCAATGGAATCGCGCGATGATCACGCGCAAAGGCGAGCGGGCGACGGTCGTCATCAACGGCAAAACCGTCACGGAGAACGCTGCAGAATTACCGCCGCGCGCGCGCGTGAGCTTGGTCGCGGAGGCGGGCGCGGTTCACTTCGCCAATCTCTTCGTCAAAGAGGCGAACTAGATCGGGCGCGTGCCCGAGCGTAATGGGTCACGCACCCTTCGGCGTGGCCCAGTGCTCGCGATAAGTGCGGCCGACGAGTTTGTTGGACTCCGCGTCGCCGACTATCTGTTCGGTCTTGGGATCAAACCGCAGCATGCGCCCGGTGCGAATGGCGATGTTGCCCAAGTGACAGAGCGAAGAGGAGAGGTGGCCGATCTCGATGTCTGCCCGCGGGCGCGCGCCACTGGCGATGCAGTCAAAAAAATCCGCGTGGTGCCCGGGCAAGTCCGGTCCGCCCGGCCCTTCTTTCACCACCTTGTTGCCTTCATAAAGTTTCCAGCCGTTCGCCTTGCCCAACAGCATGTGGCCTTTGGTGCCGTAATAAGCGCAACCGTTTTCGTGGCCTTCCAAGACGTACGGCGACCAGATGCGCATCTCGAAGATGAGCTGGCGCGTGCGGCCTTTGGCATCGGGCGCGTACTCGAAGAGCACGTTCTGCGTGTCGGGCCACTGCATGTCGTCGTCGAAAAAGTATTTGCCGCCCATCGCGCAGATGCGTGAGGGATGCGTCTGCACGCCCAATCCCCAGCGCGCGACATCAAGGTCATGCACGCCGTCGTTGCCCATGTCGCCCGTGCCAAAGTCGTGCCACCAACGCCAGATGCCCGGCAGCATGTTGGAACGGAAGGGAACCACTGGCACCGGTCCCAGCCACGAATCAAAATCCAGATGCGCCGGCGGTGTGCCCGGCTGCGTTTTGCCGATGGTGCCGCGGCGCTGGCTGTTCCACGCCTTGGCCACGAGGATGTCGCCGATCGCGCCGCCGTGCAGCAATTCCATCGCCTCGCGGATGCCCGCGGCACTGCGCGTCTGCGTGCCCATCTGCACGACGCATTTGTTGCGCCGCGCGGCCTCGATCATCAGCCGCCCTTCGCGCAGGTTATGCGACGCGGGTTTTTCCACGTACACATGTTTGCCTGCGTCGCAGGCAAGCAGGGTCGCGGGCGCGTGCCAGTGATCGGGCGTGGCGATAAACACCGCGTCCACCGATTTATCCTCGAACACCCGCCGCATGTCGCTCACGGCCTTGGGCACGGCGCCTTTGAGCTTCTCCACATTCTTCTGCGCGGCGGCCAGCCGGTTGGCATCCACGTCGCACACGTAGGCGATGTCCACGCGCGGGTTGCGCCCGAGCTGATTGAGATGATGCGAACCCATGCCGCCAGGCCCGATGATCCCGACGGTGAGGCGCCCGTTGGCATTGGCGGCGCGCGCCACAGAGAACGTGGCAGCACCCGCTGCCATCGCGCCGGTCTGCTGGAGAAATTCGCGGCGTGTGGCGTTCATGGGGTTACTCCTTTCCGACCTTCACGGATTTTTCAGCAGTGGGAAAATTATCCGGAATGACAAAGCTCGTCTTGCCCGTCGCCAGCCATTCGCAGGCGCGATTGAGCGTGGTGATAAACCCGACGCACTGCAGCGACTGCCCATTCTCGTGGCCCATCGGCGTGTGGAAGATAATGCCTTTGCCGTAACGGATGACCATCATCATCGGCTCGTGCCGCTTGGTCTTGTCGCACCACGCGCTGGCCAACACCTCCATGTTCTCCGCCGGACCGCGCAACGAATCGTACAGTTCGTCCTGCGCGTGTTTCCATTTCGCGGGCATGCCTTGCGTGATGGGATGGGCAGCGTTGCGCAGTTCGATGGTGAACTCATGCTGCGGCCCGTGACTGCCGCCGCCACCGGGGCGCACGTCGCGCACTTCCTTGCCGGCATTGTCGAAGTACACGTACGGCCCGTGCTTCTCGTTGCGCCCGCCCCAGCCGCCCAGCCCGATCATCTTGTTATACTCCGCCCACTCGGGGAATGAATTGTCCGCGGCGTGCACGCAGACAAAGCGCCCGCCATTTTTCATGTACGCCTCAAACGCCGCCTGCACCGCCTTGGGCCAATCCTCGCCGTTGTAGTTGCTGATGATCACATCGTACTTGGCGAACTCCGGGCGGAAGGCATCCCAGCGCGCAGCGAACTGCTTGCGCAATTCCGCAGCGGCCTGTTCCGCCTGCTTCTTCTGTTCCGCGCTGAGATTCTTTGGCGGCGAGGGCATCTGCGACGGCGTGGTGACGACATCCACCGTGAAGCGCCCAGTCTTCTCCAACTGCGCCTTCATGAACGGCGTCATCGCCTTCCAGTTGTGATTGTTTTGGCCGTCCACAATCAGCGCTTTGATGGGCGCAGCGTGGGCGGTAGCCAAAGTAAAAAGGAGGGACGCAAGGATGAGGGTTTGGTTCATGGCAAAAACTCTGGGGTTGTGGCGGCAAGTGTAGCCCGCCTTGCGCCTGTGCAAAGGAGATTCTGGCCGATCAACGCAGCGGCTGAAGCATCCGCTTGGCCTCGTCCAACAGGAAGTCCACCGCCATGAACGGCTCGTAGCCGATGTTGCGCCAGCGCACCTTGCCTGCCGCATCAATCAACACGGTGGCATGCAGCGGGACCGATTCGAAATCATCGTAGGCGCGGTACGCCTGAAATGTTTTCAGCGCCGCATCGCTGAGCAGCGGGAAGGGAAACGGGCGGCGCTCGGCGGAGGCACTCACGAATGTCTGGCCAATCCCCGCCAAATTATCCGAGCTGATGGCGACGACATCCACGCCCAACCCTGCGAACTTCGGTGCGGCCGGCGCCAAGGCGTTGAGCTGTCCCATGCAGTGCGTGCAACCGTGGCCCAAGTAAAACACCAAGAGCAACGGGCGGCCGCGATGCTGCGCCAGCGAGTGACTGGTGCCGCTGGTATCAGGCAGTGTCCAGTCAGCGGCGGGCACCGGCTGCCAACGGAACGGGCCGAGCGTGTCGAGAGGGGGCAGGGCACCCAGATCTTTGTGCGGTGCCGTTTTCAAACGCCAGTCCTCGGGTAGTTGCAGTGATTGGGCGACGGGCCGCAACCGCGCAAATGTTGGCGCGGTGAGGTCCAACCACGGACCGACTTGGCGCAGCTTTTGAAATGCTGCCTGCGCCTCGGGCAGTTTGCCTGACTGCTGAAAAATATGGGTCTGGATGGCCAGCGGCCGGGCCTGATTGGTGTTGGATTTGACAGACTGATCCGCCAATCGCAGCGCCTCGGTGGCGTTGCCGACGCGCCAGTAAAACATCGCCTTGCGGTCGGGCGACAGATCATTGGCCTTGATGAGCGCCGCCTTGGCGTCGTCCATCTGTCCCGCCACCAACGCGCGGTGCAGCTTGCATTCGCTGATGGCCGGTTCCAGCGCGCGGATGACGGTGTCAAACGGGCGTTCAGCATTCGTGCGAGCCGTGCGCCACTCGGCTTCTTTTTTGCCGGCAGTCTTGGCATCGGCCTCGGCCTTGTCACCGGCGGGAGTTTTCTTGCGCTGCTGTTCGGCCAAGGCGGTTTCCATCTCCGTCACCAACAGGTTGCCCGCATCGGTGGCGTTGCGATTGAAGTGCGCATTGGCGATCAATCGCAGGAGGGGCGTGCGTTCGGCAGGCTCAGTCTCGGTGCGCAGATAGAACGTGTCTTTGAGCGCCAACACTTCGTCCCACAATTCATAATGCGCGAGCAGTTCCACCAAGTTGCGGCGGCCGTAAACGTGGCTGGTGCGCGCGGGGATGGACCACGTGCCGTTGGTGCGCACTTCGGGCAGGCGCGGCAGTTCGATCATGTTTTTGGCGAGGGCAACAGCGTCCTGCACGCGCCCGGCAAAACTCAGATTGCGCGTGAGCCATTCGTTGTTGTGCGCGTAGTTGTGGATCTCATCGGGCAACACGCCATCGCGCATCATGTAGGCGTGATCCACGCGCGCCGAGGCTTCCTGCATTTGCGCGGCGTCGTGATAGCGGTTGAGGCGCGAGAGGATGTGGCCGGGCATGTGCCACATGTGCGCGATGTCCGGGCTGGAGGGGCCACATTGGCCGACGGCCCCCAGCGCTTTCTTGGCGTCTTTGTAATCCCAAAGATGGATGCGGTAATGATGGCACGGATGCGCGGGATTTTTCTGCAAGATGGATTCGATGAGCGCATCCACTGTCTCGTGATGTTTGGCGGCCTGCTGGCTGTCGTTGTAAAGTTGCAGCGCGACGAACGCTTTGGCCTCGAGGTCGTCTGGAAATTTCTCGGCAATCGTCTGCAGGGCTTTCAGGTAAGCGGCGGCGGCTTTTTTCTTGTCCGCCTTTTCATCGCGATGATAGGCGGCCAGTGCATCAATCCACAGCCCGTCGCGTTCGCCGGCTTTGCTGCGGTTGGCGGTGGCTTTGGCGATGAGTTCCTTGGCGCGTTTGCCGTTGCCGCCATTGGCCATCGCCATGCCCCAATAGGCCATCGCGCAATTCGGATCGAGCTTGAGCACTTGGCGGAAGGAACGTTCAGCTTCGAAATACCAAAAGCCGTGCAACTGTCCCACGCCTTGATTGAAGAAACGCTGCGCCTCGGCGTTGGCGGTGGTGATGGGAAATTTCACATCGCCGCAACCGTCCATCAAACGGGCCGCTTGCCGCGGGCCATCGTTGAACGCATCGCCGTGCCACGCGTGGCCGGGCAGCGGGCCGGGCTGATCCACCGTTGTCGGCGGCAGTATCGGCGGCGGGAGGACGGGGACCGTGGGGGGCTTGATTGGCGGCGGGACGGCCGGTGTGGCGCAGCCCAATAAAAACAGGGCGGCCAGTGTGGACAGTGCTAGGAATTGTTTCGGGCGCATTTTCAAATCAACCCTGCGGTCTCCTCAAAACCGCAGAGGATATTGAGGCTTTGGACGGCCTGCCCACCGGCGCCCTTCACGATGTTGTCAATGGCGCTCATCACGATGAGCCGGCCCGTGCGCGCGTCCAGACGCCACGCGAGATCCAGAAAATTGGTGTGCGTGACGTGCTTGGTGTCAGGCAGCACGCCCGGTGGCAGCAGTCGCACAAAAGGCGCGTGGCTGTACGCGGCACGGTAGCACTGTTCAATCTGCGCGCCCAACTCGGCCATCTCATTCTCCGTGGTGAAATGGCGGGCCGGTGCCAGATGCAGTGTGGTGAGAATGCCGCGATTGACCGGAATCAAATGCGGCGTGAACTGGATGAGCACCGGACTGCCCGCAGCGGTGGCGAGTTCCTGTTCGATCTCCGAGAGGTGACGATGCTTGGGCACGCTGTAGGGGCGCGCGCTCTCGTTACATTCCACAAAGAGATACGGCAACTCCGCCTTGCGCCCCGCGCCGCTCACGCCGCTGAGGCTGGAGGCGATGATGCCGGTGGATTTGATCAGCCCGGCACGCAGCAACGGCAATGTCGGCAGCAGAATGCTGGTGGGATAACAGCCGGGCGACGCGATGAGGCGCGCGTTGCGGATGGCTGTGCCATGAATTTCCGGCAGACCATAAACCGATTCTTGCAATAGCTCCGGCGCGGGATGGGCGTGGCCGTAAAATTCCTGATAGACCGCCGCCGACTTCAGTCGGAAATCTGCGGAGAGATCAATGACCTTGCAACCTTTGCTGAGCAACGGCCGGGCGTACTCCGCCGCCACACCGTGGGGCAGGGCGAGGAACACAACCTGTGCCTCGCGCGCCAGAGTCTCCACGCTTGCATCGGAAAACCGCAGCGTGCTGGCAGCTGGATGACCGGCGAAGCGAGGCAGCACCTCTGCGAGCGCCTTGCCGGCGTGCTGGCGCGAGGTGAGGGCGACCAAGTTCACGCGCGGATGAGCGAGCAACAGACGAACCAATTCCTCGCCCGAATAGCCCGAGGCTCCGACGATGGCGATCTTGACGGTGTCTGCCGTTTTCGACATGGCAGATGTTCTGCGCTGTTTGATTGCAAATGAAAACAAAAAACCCCGCAGGAAGCCTGCGGGGTTTGAGAACAAAATTGGGTCTAGCGCTTGCTATATTGGAAACGCTTGCGGGCGCCGCGCTGGCCGTATTTCTTGCGCTCGCGCTCGCGCGGATCGCGGGTGAGAAAGCCGTCAGCTTTCAGCACGGGACGCAGCGTGGCGTCCACTTGCAAGAGTGCGCGGGCGATGCCCAGTCGCACAGCAACAGCCTGACCGCTGGAACCGCCACCGATAACATTGACGCGCACGTCATACTTGTCGGTGTTCTGCGTTTCCGCAAAAGCCTGCAGCGCGACGGTACGGTGTTCTTCCACGCGGAAGTAATCTTCCAACGTGCGGTGGTTGATGGTGATCTTGCCGTTGCCGGCTTTGATGCGGACGCGCGCACTGGCCGTTTTGCGACGGCCGATTGCCAGAATTTCGCCTGTCTTTTTGTCGAGCATCTTAGTTCAGGTTCAGCGTGACGGGTTCGGGTTTCTGGGCGGCATAAGGATGGATTTCGCCCTTGAAAACTCTCAGCTTGGTCAGCAACTGATCGCTCAGCCGGTTCTTCGGCAACATGCCTTTGACGGCGTGCAGGATGAGGCGATCCGGATGGGTCGCGCGCACTTGTGCGACGGTCTTGTATTTCTCGCCACCGCGCCAACCGGAGTAGGACATGAATTCCTTCTCCGTTTCCTTGCGGCCGGTGAGGCGCACTTTTTCAGCATTGATGACGACGACAAAATCGCCGGCATCCAAGTGATGGGTGAAAACAGGCTTATCGCGTCCACGCAGCATGTTAGCGAGTACGACGGCGAGGCGGCCGAGCGTTTTACCGCTGGCATCCACGATGCGCCACTTGCGGCGCTGCAGATCAATCTTGGGCAAATATGTCTTCATTACCTCTGAGAACAAAGGGTGGGGAAGTTAGCAAGCTCGCCTAGCAAGTCAACAGCCATTTCAACTAGCTTCAATCTTGGCTGGCACGGCTGGTTTGGCGGCGTGCGCAGTGCGTGCGCCGGGCTTGTCGCCGTCCAGTTGAAGGCGGCCAATCAACGCCTTCTCCATGCGATTAAACCGGCGCAGCAACTCGGGCAGTTTTTGCAGCGCTAACAGTTGCCGCTTCATCTGTTTGTCCGGCTGCGCGGGGGTGCCGAACCATTTCTCACCTTCCTCGATGTTGTGCATCACCCCCGACTGCGCGGCAATGGTGACGTTGTTGCCGATGCGCAAATGTCCGGCTAGTCCCACTTGCCCAGCCAAGATGACGTGATGGCCCAGTTTCGTGCTGCCGGCGATCCCCGCTTGCGCGACGACGAGGCAGTGGTCGCCCGTGGCCACGTTGTGCGCGATCTGCACGAGGTTATCAATCTTGGTGCCTTTGCCGATGATCGTCGGTCCCAGCGCGCCGCGGTCAATGGTGACGTTGGCCCCGATCTCCACATCGTCGTGAATGATCACGTTGCCAATCTGCGGCACCTTGATGTGCCGGCCTTCCTCCTGCACATAGCCAAATCCATCGGAGCCCACCACCGTGCCGGCGTGGATGCGCACGCGGTTGCCCATCTCCGTGCGCGGGTAAAGTGTCACGTTGTGGAAGATGGAGCAGTCCTCGCCGATCACGCAGCTCTCATCCACATAATTGTTGCCGTGCAACACCGACCGCGCGCCGATTTGCGTGTGCGCGGAGATGATTACGTGCGCGCCGATGCAGGCGTCCGGATGCACCTTGGCACTGGGCGAAATGATGGCGCTGGGATGAACGCCGCGCGGGGGTTGAGGCTCCGGATAAAACAGCGGCACCACTCTGGCGAAAGCCGTGCGGGCGCTGGGCACGTGAATGAGCACCTTACGCTCGGAGACAAAGGGCTTGTCCACGATGATGGCGCTGGCGGCGCTTTGCTCGGCGCGCTCGAAGAAGGTCTTGTTCTCCGCAAAGGTCAGCTCACCAGCGCGCGCGCGATCGGCGGCTTGGAAACCGGTGAGCGGCATCGTGGCATCTCCGATGACCGTGCCGCCAAGCAAAGCGGCGATATCTCCGACAGAATAACGCATGGCAAAAGCCTTTCTACTGGGTTGACCGACCGGCGCTCAAACGCCGCGGGTGCTGATGATGGCGTTGTTCTCGCCCAGCACAATCACTTTCGGCTGCCACACCGCAGCGGCGGCCGCATCTATCCACGCAAAGGTCATCACGGTCAGCCGATCGCCCACCTTGCCCAGATGCGCCGTGGCACCGTTGAGGATGATGGCTCGGCTGCCGCGCTCGCCGGGAATCGCGTAGGTCTCAAAGCGATTGCCGTTGGCCAGATTACCGCAAAGCACGCGCTCGAAGGGCAGCATGCCCGCGGCATCCATAAAATCGCGGTCAATCGTCAGGCTGCCTTCGTAGTTCACGTTGGCATCGGTTACCTGCGCGCGATGGATTTTGGATTTGAGCAACTGCACTTGCATGGCTGGGTGATCGCCTTGACTTGGCAAAGGCGCGACAATATAAAGACCGCGCAACCTATTTCAACCCCTACTTTTCGCTGTCTGAAAATCAAGTCATGAGCAGAAAAATACGTTACGGCATGGTCGGTGGCGGGCGCGGCGCGTTCATCGGCGCGGTGCATCGCATCGCCGCCAACATGGATGGACAGATCGAATTGGTCTGCGGCGCCTTCTCCAGCGACCCCGACCGCAGCAAGGCCAGTGGCGCGGATCTATACCTGCAACCGCACCGCTGCTACGGCACGTACGAGGAGATGATCCGGACAGAGGCCAAGCTGCCCGCGTCGCAGCGGCTGGAGTTTGTCGCGATCGTCACGCCCAATCACATGCACTTTCCGCCGGCGAAGTTGGCGTTGGAACACGGCTTCCACGTGCTCTCCGACAAGCCCGCCACTTTTAATCTCGCCGAAGCCAAGGCCATCGCTGCGCTCGTGAAAAAGACCGGGCTGCTCTACGGCTTGACGCACAATTACACCGGCTACCCGCTCGTGAAAGAGGCGCGCGACATGATCCGCGCTGGCAAGCTGGGCGCGATCCGCAAGGTGGTCGTGGAATATCCGCAAGGTTGGCTGGCCACGCGCTTGGAGGCCAGCGGCCAGAAACAGGCGGGCTGGCGCACCGATCCCAAACGTTCCGGTGCCGCCGGTTCCATGGGCGACATCGGCACGCACGCGGAAAATTTGGCCGAGTATATCACCGGTCTGCACATCGAAGAGTTGGCTGCGGACATCACCACCTTTGTCAAAGGCCGCAAGCTCGATGACGACGGCAATGTGCTGCTGCGTTTCAAGGGCGGCGCGAAGGGCGTGCTGCATTGCTCGCAGATTTCCGTCGGCGAAGAGAACAATCTGAGCATCCGCGTGTACGGCGAGAAGGGCGGCATCGAATGGCATCAGCGCGAGCCCAACTCAATGCTCGTCAAATGGCCCGACCAACCCATGCAGGTTTATCGCACGGCCAATGGCTATCTGTGCAAGAGCGCGGCCGGTGCCTCGCGCACGCCGCCCGCGCATCCCGAGGGTTACCTGGAAGCCTTCGCGAACATCTACCGGAATTTCGCCAGCGCAATCCACGCCTACAATGACGGCCGCAAAGTGGACAAGGATGAAGCCGCCAACGACTATCCGAAGATCGAGGACGGCGTGCGCGGCATGGCCTTCATCGAGGCCGTCGTGAAGTCCTCCAAGCACAACGCCAAGTGGACCAAGCTGGCCGTGTGACGCCGCATCAGTCGGCGACCACGGTGCCTTCGGTGGCGGTGCGTTCGGTGTAAAGCGCGCTGAGACGTTGCGTCAGCAATCCCGGTTGGCCGCTGCCAATCTGGCGGCCGTCCACGGCCACCACGCTGGCCAGTTCGCCCATTGTGCCGGTGCAAAACACCTCGTCGGCGCGGTACACCTCCGTCAGTGAAAGATCCTTTTCGGTGAGCGCAATGCCGTGCGTCTGGCAAAGCTCCAGCACCGTGGCGCGGGTGATGCCTTCGGGACTGGCGTGGTCGCGCGGCGTCAACACCGTGCCGTCGCGGACAAGGAACAGATGCGTGGCATTGGTCTCGGCCACAAATCCGCGCGTGTCGAGCATCAGCGCGTCATCAGCGCCCGCGTGATTGGCCTCGATCTTGGCGAGGATGGACGGGAGCAGATTGCAGTGATGGATCTTTGGATCCAACACATCCGGCGGCGGACGACGCACGCTGCTGGTGATGAGCTTGAGGCCCGTCTTGGCGTAAACCGGTGCCTTGAATTCCGCCAGCACGATGAGCGTGGGGCCAGCTTGATTCAGACGCGGATCCATTCCGGAAGTGATTTTGACACCGCGCGTCAGCGTCAAGCGGATGTGCGCCCCATCGCGCATCTGGTTGGCGGCGAGCGTGCGTTTGATTTCGTTGAGGATCACTTCGTCCGATGGGATCTGCGCAAACGCCAGTGCGATGGCCGAGCTGCGCAGGCGCGCCAGGTGCTCGCGCAGCTTGAAGATCCGGCCGTTGTACAACCGCAGTCCCTCCCACACGGCGTCGCCGCCTTGCACCGCGGAATCAAACGGGCTGATGGCCGCCTCGTTGCGATGCGCGAGCCTGCCGTTGATGTTAACGATCAGGTCGCGGTTCTTTTCGTTCCACTGTTGCAGCATGGTTAGGGCAGGATGCGATGGGGATGAATCTGGCTGTAAATGGCGTCGCACTGTGCGAGCAAATCTTCCAGTGCCGGCGGCACCGGATCGGGCTTGGGTTGATACGGGCGGAAGCTCGTGCTCGTTTCCACTTCGGGATACCAATGCTTGGCCCAGATGCCGTCGGTGTCGCGCAGTCCCGGCGGCCAATGCAGCATGGACTCCGCGAACTCGATGCCCAGTCGCTGGCACAGTTCACCGAGAACACTGCGCGGGTTGTCCAGCACGTCGCGCGAATCAATCACCGGCGGTACGCAGCCGGTGCGGGCGCGCACGAGGTTGAAAATCTCCAACTGCTGCGGCAAGCCCGTGTCGGCCAATTGCGGGTTGGGCAATTTCTTGATGAGCGAGGTGAGCATCTCGCGCGGTTCGCGGATGAGGAAACAGTTGCTGACGCGATCCAGCCAGTCGCGCCCGATGTGCGGCAGCAGATGATGCGTCATGTGTTTCTGATAGAAAATCGTTTTGCCACCGGGGATGGGGCCGGTCAGCCACGACACGACTTGTTGCCAGTCCTTCTCGTAGTGCGCGATGATCTCGTCGGCCATCACATGCGGCGCGCCGGTGGATTGGAGGTAATGCGCGTACAACGGCTCGTCCACCACGAACGTGTCCGCGCGGTTGCCCCACGAACGCATCAACGCCGTGGAGATATTGCGCGGCCCGCACCACATGGCGAGATGGATCGGCTGGCGGGACATCGTGAAACCTCATCACATTTATCCCGAGGCGTCCACGGAAAATCTTGCGAGCGCGCGGCAATTGGTGTTTCTAGGCGCGCATGAGCACCCTTGGCGTGGCCATCATCGGATGCGGCGGCATTGCCCTGCAAAACCATCTGCCAGGACTGGCGATTTGTCCGGACACCAAAGTGGTGGCGCTGTGCGACGCCAATGCCGCCGTGCTGGCGCAGGCGCAATCGCAGACGGGACTCGCGGCTGCCTCGACGGATTATCGCGAGATTGTCGGACGCGATGACGTGCAGGCGGTGATCATCGCCACGCCGAACGTCACGCACGCGCCCATCGCGCTGGCCGCCATCGCGCACGGCAAACATGTGCTTTGCGAAAAGCCCATCGCCATGAGCGCCGCCGAGGCGCGCAGCATGGCCGCGGCCGCCGACAAGGCCGGCGTGCGCCACATGACGGCCTACACTTATCGCTTTGTCCCTGCGATGCGTTATCTGGCCCATCTGGTGAAGCGCGGCGATTTGGGTGTGCCTTATCATTTCCGGTCGTGCCGACTGCAAGACTGGGGCGCACGCGACATCGGCTGGCGTCAGGAAAAGAAACTGGCCGGCTCCGGCGAACTGGGCGACATGCTTTCGCACCGCGTTGATTTTGCGCATCTGCTCTACGGCGATTTCAAACGCATCGTCGCCGGCATGAAGCGCTTCATTGACGACCGGCACGGGCATGCGTCGGACTTGGAGGATTGGGTGACGATCATGGCCGACTTTGACAACGGTGCCACCGGCGTGCTCGAAAGCAGCAAGCTCGCCACCGGCCACAATGAGAGCTGGCGCAGTTTGGATCATGTGGAGATGAACGGTAGCGAGGCGTCGTTTGTATTTTCCACCGGCAAGTGGAACGAGATTCACATCGGCAAACCAGGCGGCGCGGGATTGGAGAAGATGATCATCCCGAAGGAATTTTTTGTGTGGCCCGGCTCGCCGCGCGATGCGGCCGCAGGCAATCCGCTCATCACATTCCGCTACGATCAGAACTACGAGTTCATCGAGGCCATCCGCGACCAGCGCCCGTGCCGGCCGTCGTTCCACGATGGGTGCCGCTCGCAGACGGTGATGGACGCGGCGTACGAATCCACCGCCACAGGGCAGTGGGTGAATCTGAAATACTAGCAGCGCCTGTCGCGCTCAGGCGGCAAAGGTGCGCTTCAAGTATTCGAGGCTGCGGGTGGCGATGGCTTCGGGGCCTTCCTCGAACTTGAACACTTCCACGGAGACGACGCCATCGTAGCCGACCTCGCGCAATGCGGCGGCGATGGGCTTGAAATCCACTGTGCCAAATCCCGGGCCTTTCAGGTTCTCATCGTTGGCGTGGAAGTAGGCAAAGTGCCCGCGACTCTCTCGGATGATTTGCGGGATGGGTTTTCCCATCGAGCACATGGCCTTCGTGTCGAGGATGATCTTGAAATGCGGGCTTTGGAATTGCTCGATGAACGCGATGGCCTCGGTGTGGGTGTTGATGAAGTTGGTGTCAGCGGGCGAGAGCGGTTCCAAGCAGATGGTCACGTTGCGTGCGGCCGCGTGGGCGACGCCGGCGCGGAACACTTCGGTGGCGCGTTGCAATCCTTGTTCGTGGCTGACGTCCTCGGTCAGGCTGCGCTGGCGCGGTGAACCGACCACGATGGATTGGCCGCCGAGATCGGCGCAGAAATCCACGAGGTGACAAAAGTAATCGCTGGTGCGCTGGCGCGTGGCGGCGTCGGCACACGTCATGTGCAGTCCCTCCGTTTGCGCGAGCACCCAGTGGATGCCGGAGATGCGGATGTTGTGGCGCGCGGCCAACTCGCGCGCGTGCGCACGCGTGGCTGCGGGGATGTCGGTGACATGCCGCGCGAGTGTGAAGGGCGCGATTTCCAGACAGTCGTAGCCCGCGCGTGCGACGAACGCGACGGTGTCGTCCAGCGACCAGCCCTCGAAAATCTCATTGCAGATGCCGAATTGGATCGCCATGCCCGATAGGCTATACTCTGTGCTCGTACGAATGAAACTTTTTTACACTGGCCCGGTCGTGAACACGGAGATGCTGGTGGTGATGCTCGAAAAACACGGCATCGCCGCCCGCGAGGAATACATCGAGCCGATGCCGGCGGGCACGGATGAATTGAGCCGGCCGGCAAAGGTGTTTGTGCCGGAGGCGGACTACGATCGCGCCTATCAGCTTTTTTACGCCGAGCGCGAGGATGAGTTGTAGCGCCGTTGGCTAGGCGAGCAGGGCTTTGATGGGCGAATGTTCTTCGACGCCGGTGAGGCGCTGGTCCAGTCCCTGAAATTTGTATGAGAACCGGCTGTGATCGACGCCCATGCAATGCAGGATGGTCGCGTTGAGGTCGTTCAGGTGCACCGGATCCTTGACGATGTTGTAACTGAATTCGTCGGTTTCTCCGTGGACGTAACCGCCTTTGATGCCGCCGCCGGCCATGAACATGCAGAAGTTGCGCGGGTGATGGTCGCGCCCGTAGTTGGCGGCAGTGAGTGTGCCTTGCGAGTAAACGGTGCGGCCAAATTCTCCGCCCCAAACGACGAGCGTGTCTTCAAATAATCCCAGTCGCTTGAGATCTTCCAGCAACGCGTGAATCGCTTGGTCAGTCGCTTTGCATTGGCGGGTGATGTCGGCGGGAAGATTGCCGTGTTGATCCCAACCACGGAGGTTGATTTGCACCGCGCGCACGCCGCGTTCAGCCATGCGCCGCGCGAGCAAGGCGCAGTAGGTAAAGCTGCCGGGGGTCTTCACGTCGGTGCCATACATCTCGAGCGTGGCTGCGGATTCTTTGGAGAGATCCACCAACTCGGGCACGCTGGTCTGCATGCGGAAAGCCATTTCGTATTGGGCAATCCGGGCCTGCGTCTCGGGATCGCCGAGGCGTTGAAGATTCAGTTCGTTGAGCTGGTTGAGGCCATCGAGCATCGTGCGGCGAGTGGTGCTGTCAACGCCCGGCGGGTTTTTGATGTAGAGCACCGGATCGCCTTTGTCGCGCAGCATGACTCCGGAATGTTTGCTGGAAAGAAAACCGGAACTCCACATGCGCGTGAACAGCGCCTGACTGGGGTTCGGCACAAACGGCGTGAGCACCACAAAACTCGGCAGGTCGCTGTTGATGCTGCCCAGCCCGTACGAGAGCCACGAGCCGAGGCTGGCTTTGCCGGGCACTTCGGTGCCGGTCATCACGAACGTACACGCGGGGTCGTGATTGATGGCGTTGGTGTGCACCGATCGGATGAGCGAAATGTCGTCCGCGTTCTTCGCCGTGTTCGGCAGCAGCTCGCTCACCCACGTTCCAGAATTGCCGTGTTGCGCGAAATTGAATTTGGACGGAGCGACGGGAAAACGCTGCTGGCCGCTGGTCATCGTCGTCAACCGCTGCCCCATCCGGATGGACGCCGGCAATTCCTTGTCAAAATAATTCTTGAGCGTCGGCTTGTAGTCCCACAGATCGATCTGCGACGGCGCCCCGTTCATGTGCAGATAAATGAGGCGTTTGGCCTTGGCCGGAAAATGCGGCAGCTCCGGCAGCGAAGGATGGACGGTGGATCCGTAATTCCTCGCCGCCAACGGCGCGGCCTTCAACGCACCGGGCATCGTGGCCAGCGCAAGGGAGCCGAGGCTCAAGCCGGCGCCGGCAAAGAACTGGCGGCGCGATTGGTTCAGAGCGAATTCTTGGAGCGGGTTCATGTCAGTTCTTGGTCAACGTTTCGTCCAGATTGAGAAGCAGATTGGCGACCATCGTGTACGCCGCCAGTTCAACCGGATCCAGTCCCGCCTTGGCCAGCGACTCTCCGTACTTGATCAGTTGCTCTGCCGCAGGTTTGTTTTGCTGGAAGCGCGCGAGGTGTTTATCGAGCGAGGTCTTGAGAATTCCCTGTTCCGCAACCGTCGGCCGCCGCGAGGTCACAATGCGGAAACCAAAATCCAAACGTTCCTCCGGCTTCGCGCCGCCCTCGGTGATCAACCGCTGCGCAAGATTTCGCGCGGCCTCGATGTGCTGAATGTCGTTGAGCAATTGCAACGCCTGCAACGGCGTGTTGCTGCGTTCGCGCCGCGCGCAGGTCTGCTCACGATTCGGCCCGTCGAACGTGGACATGAACGGCGGCGGCGCCGTACGTTTGATGAACGTGTACAAGCTGCGGCGATAAAGCCCCTCTCCTTTGTCCTGAACGTAATTGCGCGTGTTGCTGCTCTCGAAGCCGACCGGCTCCCAAATATTTTCAGGCTGGTACGGCCTCACGCCTCTGCCGCCCAATTTTTCCACGATCAGTCCGCTGACAAAAAGGGCGTTGTCACGCAGCACCTCGCCATCGAGCCGGAACCGCGGCCCGCGCGCATAGAAACGATTCTCCGGATCAGCGGCCAGCAACGCAGGCGTCACGCGCGACTCCTGCCGATACGTGGCGCTGGTGACCAAGAGTTTCACGAACTGCTTCATGTCCCATCCACTCTCGACGAACGTCATCGCCAACCAGTCCAGCAACTCAGGATGCGTGGGCGGCTCGCCTTGCGAACCAAAATCAGCGCCGGTCTTCACGAGGCCCGTGCCGAAAAACTGCTGCCAGTAACGGTTCACAGCGACGCGCGCGGTGAGCGGGTGCTTCGGATCCACGATCCATTTCGCCAAGTCCAAGCGCGAGGGATTGTTCGTGTTGGCAAGCTGCGTGAAAATGGCCGGCACTGCTGGGGCAACTTTGTCGCCGGGCTTGTTGTACTGCCCACGGATCATCACGTGCGCCTCCCGCCGCTGCGGCAGATCGGCCATTATGAACGTGCTGGGCGAGGCCTTATCCACCACATCGCGTTTGTCCTGCAAACTTTTTGTCTGCTGCCTGTGCGGCGCCAGCACGGGCTGCGCGCCGGCGTGCGCGGTTTCCAGATAATGATGCAGGACGGTCTTCTGCTGGTCAGGCGTGCGCTTGGCGGCCTCGACTTTCAGCGCGTCTTTCACCGGCTGCGGCAGTTCCTTCGTGTTCTTGTTTTGCTTTTCCCACGCGGCGAGCGAGCGGGTGGGATCTTCGAGCGGATTGGTGATGGTGGTGATGCCGGCCTTGTCCCAAAAAACATTGCCGCCAGATTGCGTGAAGGCCATCCCATCAATCTTGGTGCCGACGGCCAGCGCAAGTTTGCCCACGGGGATTTCCAGCCGCACCCATTCGCCGGCTTTCGGCAGCGGCCCCATCTGCACTTTTTGCGTGGTGCCTTTTTGTCCGTAGGCAATGGCGTCGGCGTCGCCCCAGTTGGCGCGGTGATTCCAACCGCCGATGTGGTACTGCAACATGACGGCCTTGGGTGGGTTGGCCGGATCAATGTACACATGCGCAAACAGGTGGTCGTTGGCACCCACAATCAACGGCTGCGTGGAGCTGGTGAAGAAATCCTGCGCCACAGCCGCGTCGGTGCGCTGGATCATTTTCTTGCCACCGGCGGGCTTCACTGCGCCGACGGCCTCGGTGAACTTCAGCGCGTGCGTGCCGCCATTCACCGCAGCCTGCGCACCAGCGGGGAATTCATCGTCCACCCAGACGCGTTCGACGGGCTCGGGCTTGGCGTCGGGTGCGACGACCGGTTCCACGTAGGTGATCTTGGCAATCTCCGACGCGATCTTTTGCCGCGCCTCGGCGATCTGTTTTTCCAGATCGTCCAACTGTTTCTTTTGGTCGGGCGTCGCGAGCTTCAGCACCGGCGGCGTGAGCAGGATGTTCCCGTCCATCGCCGGATCAGCCGCGCTGTGGAAGAACGCGTAGAGCTGGTAGAATTCCTTCTGCGAGATGGGATCGAACTTGTGATCGTGACACACGGCGCAGCCGGCAGTGAGGCCCATCCAGACCGCCACCGTGGTGTCAGTGCGATCCACCGCGTAACGGAAGACGTACTCTTCATTGATGGAGCCGCCCTCGCTGGTGGTTACGTTGCAGCGGTTAAAACCGGAGGCCACCTGCTGATCCTGCGTGGCGTTGGGAAACAGATCGCCCGCCAACTGCCACGTGGTGAACTGATCGTACGGCAGATTTTTGTTGAACGCCTGCACCACCCAATCGCGGTACGGCCACATCGAGCGTTCGTTGTCCAAGTGCAACCCGTGCGTGTCGCCGTAGCGCGCCAAGTCCAACCAGAACCGCGCCATGTGCTCGCCGTAACGCGGCGATTGCAACAGACGATCCACCAATTTCTCGTAGGCATCGGCGGACTTGTCAGCAAGGAACGCCTCCACTTCCACGGGCGTCGGCGGCAGGCCGGTGAGGTCCAGTGTCACGCGACGGATGAGCGTCTGCTTGTCAGCCTCGGCGGCATTGGAAAGTTTGCGATCTTCCAACTTGGCGGCGATGAACGGATCCAGTCCGTTGCGCGCCCATTTGGAATTGCCAATCTTCGGCAGCGCAGATTTCGACGGCACCACGAAAGCCCAGTGGGTTTGATACTCCGCACCTTCTTCGATCCAACGTTTCATCAGCGCCACCTGCGCGGCCGAGAGCGGCTTGGCGTGGGCGGGCGGCGGCATCACCTCATCTTTATCGGTGTGCGTGATGCGCTTGAAGAGTTCGCTCTTGAGCGGCTCATTGGGCACCACCACGCGCAGTCCCGCCTCGCGCGCGGCATACAGGCCGGTCTTGTCGTCCAACCGCAGCTTCGCCTTGCGCTTCTGCTCATCAGGCCCGTGGCAGGAAAAACAATGATTGGAAAGGATGGGGCGGATCTCCCGCGCGAAATCCACTTTCGGCGCGGCAATCACCGACGCACTCTGCAACGTGGCGAGAAGCAGGGCGGCCGCAATGGCGTTCAATCTGGTCGGCTTCATTTTATTGAGGCTAGGAGGGCACTTGCCTCCAAGCAAGTCTGGGTTTTTTTGACTGAGCGACCGAACGGCCCATTCAGCCTGCGATTGCGCCACGCATGCAACGCTGCCATACTCCACGCAGACTGATTGTCATGTCGGCTGGCGTTGTACCATCAAATCTGCCGCCGCAGTTTCGCCGTCGGGAAATCCTCCGCGCCGGCGCGCTGGGTCTCTTCGGTCTTTCCCTGCCGGACTTGCTGCGAGGGCAGGGGGCCGCGCCGCTGCGCATCGCCAGCTTCGGCCGCGCCAAACGTTGCATCCTCCTTTTCATGTGGGGCGGCCCCGCGCATCAGGACACTTGGGATTTGAAACCCGACGCCCCGCGTGAAGTGCGCGGGTTGTTCCAGCCCATCGCCACCAACGTCCCCGGCATCCGCATCTGCGAACATTTCCCGCTGCTGGCCAAACGCGCCGACAAGCTCTGCCTCGTCCGTTCGATGACGCACGACAATGGCGATCACCTCACCGCCACGCATTATCTGCTGACCGGCGAACCGCCCCCGCGCAGCACCGACAAGCGTGCACAGTGGCCGCACATGGGCGCGGCGCTTTCCAGCCTCGGCCGTGGGCGTGGTGCGTTGCCGCCTTTCATTTCCATGCGGCCGAAGCTGGAGAATGACGTGCCGCGTTTTGTGGAAGAAAGCCAGGGGCAATTCGCCGGCTGGCTGGGGCCGTTGCACGATCCGCTCACCATTGACGCCGATCCCAGCCGCGCCGATTATCGCGTGGGCGAGATGACGCTGCATCCGGAGCTGTCGTTGCGCCGACTGGGCACGCGGCGTGAGTTGTTGGAATCGTTGGATCGTCGGTTGGCTGGGCACGAGGCCACCTTCGCGGCGAAGTCGCTGAACGATCGTCGCGCCTTTGAACTGCTCACATCCGCCGCCACACAACGCGGCGCGTTTAATCTGGAGGAGGAACCGCTGCGCGTGCGCGAACGGTACGGGCTGAACCCACACGGCCAATCTGTGTTGCAAGCGCGGCGTTTGGTGGAGCGCGGCGTGCCGCTCGTCACAGTCTTCTGGCCCAACGACGGCATCAAAAACGTCAGCGTGTACTGGGACACGCACAGCCGTAATTTTGTGGATCTCAAGGAACGGCTCATGCCCGTCGCCGATCAAGCCTTCACCGCGTTGCTCGACGACCTGCAAAGTCGCGGGATGTTGGAGGACACGCTGGTGATCTGGACTGGTGAATTCGGGCGCACACCGCGCGTGGGCCAGCGCTCCAGTGACGCGGGCGCGGGCGCCGATGGCCGCGATCATTGGGGCGGTTGTTTCACCAGCGTGCTGGCCGGCGGCGGTGTGAAGGGCGGCTTTGTGTATGGCAAGAGCGATGCGCAGGCGGCGTTCCCGGCGGAGAATCCCGTGGCGCCGCGCGACCTCATCGCCACTGTTTATCACCTGCTCGGTGTGCCGGAAGGGCAGACGCTCAACGACACCACCGGCCGCCCACAATTCGTACGGCCCGGCAAAGCCATCGCCGAGCTGCTGGCGTGATTCGCCAAGGCTACCGGGCCAGCAATTCTTCGGCGTGTTTGCGAGCTGCGGCGCTCTGTCCGCCCAGCATGCGCGCCAACTCATTCACGCGCGCTTTGTCTTCCAGCAGATCAATCGCCGAATGCGTGCGGCCTTCGCGCACCTGTTTGGTGACGACAAAATGCGCATCCGCTGCCGCTGCCACCGGCGCAAGATGGGTGATGCAGAGCACCTGACGGCGCGTGCCGATCTGCCGCATCTTTTGCCCGACGACCGCGGCCGTCTCGCCGCCGACATTGGCGTCCACCTCGTCGAAGACCAGCACGGGAATGTCGTCCTCCGCAGCCAGCACAGTCTTGAGCGCGAGCATCACGCGGGCCATTTCGCCGCTGGAAGCGATGGCGCGCAGCGGGCGGGCCGGCTCGCCGGGGTTGGGGGCGAACACAAACTCGGCGGTGTCAAAACCGCTGGCGGTGGGCGTGTCGCCGCTGTTGAGGGCGATGTCGAACTGGCACTGGGCAAAGCCGAGGTCGGCAAGCTGTTTCATCGCGGACTTGGCCAGTTTGGGAATCACCTTGCGCCGCGCCGCTGAAATCTCGTCGCCAGCGCGGGCGAGCGCCTCATCGAGTTTGGCGAGTTCAGATTGGAGCCGCGCCAGTTCGGTGTCGCGCGATTCCAACGCGTGCAACTTCGCCTTCGCCGCTTCGCCGAAGGCAATCACCTCCGCCAGCGTCGCGCCGTATTTGCGCTTGAGCGAGTGGATGAGATTGAGCCGCTCGTCTAATTCAGCTAAGCGCGCGGGATCAATGTCCACGCGGTCGGTGTAGCGGGAAAGATTTTGTTGCAACTCGCGGAGCTGCGCGGTGACTTGCGACTGCACTTCGGCGAACGTCGCAGCGCCGGTGTCGAGCGATTGCAGTTCTTGCAGCGCCCGGCCAAGCGCGCCGGTCTGGTCAATGAGCGATTGCTCCTGACCATCAATCAGCGCGAGCGCGGTCTGGCTCAACTCCAGCAGCCGCGCGGCGTTGCTGGCGCGGGCGTGCGCTTGCTGGACGGCCGTCTCCTCGTCGGGCTGCAACTGTGCGGCGGCGATCTCCTGCGATTGATGGCGCAGCAAATCAAGCTGCTGGGCGTAGGTGTGCTCGTCCACGATGAGCGCGGCTTTCTCTCGTACCAATTCCACACGGCGATGCAGCAAGGCAGCGAAGGCGGCGCGCGGTTTGTCGAGTCCGCCAAAGGCGTCGAGGATGGCGAGTTGCCGCGCGGGCTGGAGCAGCGACTGATGATCGTGCGGCCCGTGAATGTCCACCAACCGATCGCCCAGCGCGGTGAGCGTCTGCAGCGTGGTGGGCGAACCGTTGACAAACTGGCGATTGGCGCCGGCCGCGGTGAAGGTGCGCTTGAGCACGAGCTGGCCGGCGTCGCAGGGTTCCAATCCGTTGACATCGAGAAAATCGTTGAGCGACGGGCGCAGGGCACTGACATCAAACACCGTCTCGACGGTGCAACTATCCGCACCGGCGCGGATGAGCGTGCGGTCAGCGCGCTGGCCGAGCACCAGATTGAGCGCGCCGATGAGGATGGATTTGCCCGCGCCGGTCTCGCCGGAGATGGCGTTGTAGCCAGGGCGAAATTCCAGCGTCAAGTCCGCCACCAAGGCCAGTTGTTTAATGCGCAACGTGACAAGCATGCCCCTTGAACCCCGTGCAGGATGGCACGGCGCGGAGGCTTGGCAAAATAAAATTGTGTTCGCGCGGTTGATGGCCCAAAGAGGGGCGGCATGGGACTGGACCTCATTTTTCTGGGCACGGGCACGTCGCAAGGTGTGCCGGTGATCGGCAAGGAATATCCGGCGGACTATTTGGCCAACCCCAAGAATCATCGTCTGCGCTCCTCCATCCACGTCGCCACCGACGCGGTGAGGCTGGTGGTGGACACGACGCCGGATTTTCGCACGCAGATGTTGCGCGAAAATATTGCGCGACTGGACGCGGTGCTGGTGACGCACGCGCACACCGATCACATCATGGGCATGGATGATTGCCGCCGCTTCTGCGACATCAATCGCGGGCCGCTGCCCATCTACGCCAACGCGGCGACGATGGAACAGTTGCGCCGCGTGCATGCGCACGCCTTCCACGATGGCCCGCATCCGACGGGCTATTTTGTGCCTGCACCGCGCGTGATCGATGGCCCGTTCACGCTGGGCGATCTGTGCATCACGCCGCTGCCGCTGCCGCATGGCAAGATGGGTTCCACGGGATTTCTCTTCGCGCAGGCGGGCCGAAAATTATTGGCCTACTGCAGCGACTGCAAAGAGGTGCCGACCGAGGTGGTGGAGTTGATTCGCGGCGTGGAAGTGGCGGTGCTGGATGCCCTGCGACCCGCGCCGCATTGGACGCACATGTGCACGGATGAAGCGCTGACCGCCGCTCGCCGCATCGGCGCGGCGCGCACGTACTTCACTCATCTCACGCACGACTACGATCACGACCGCGACAACGCGGAGTTGCCCGCAGGCGTTGCACTGGCGTACGACGGGCTGAGAATCCAGTGCGGCTAAATCTGAGCCGGCAAGCCTACGCGCCCATCGCATCTTCAAACGAACCTGCAGCGACGGGGAAGCAGAGGTGGTCGCGCACAAAGCCGATGCCCTCCGCGCTGGTGGCGTCGCCGTCGCGATAATTGCTCTCCGCCTCCACGATGAGCGGAGCGGTGGCCGAGTGCATGGCCTGACAGTAGCGCTTGGGGTAACCGATGTTGATGAGCAGCTCGGCGTAGCGCGTCATGTTGAGGTCGCCCGTGGCCAAGTCGGTGAACTGCATCGCGCGCTGCTTCCAGTTGCTCTCCATCTTGCGCACCGGCACACCGTGATGGATGGTGAAATTCTTCACGTGACAAGCCACGACGCGATCGCGCACGGCCGGATGGCTGAAACGTTTCTCCCAGTCTTCACCTTCCCAGCAGTGCGAGGGGTCAGCATTCACAGCGAGACATTTGTCGCCGTCACAGATTTCCACGAGCATCCCAAAATCCTCCGCGCACATGGCGGCGGTGCCGGGATGGATTTCGTGCGCGAGATAGATGCCCAGTTGATTGGCGTGTTCGCGCAGACGTTTGGTTTTGTTGGCGAAGCGCTCCTTGCCTTCCTTGAGCAGATCAAAACCCGGACCGGCCCAGAATCCCCACGGATAACCGCTGGCCAATTCCCAACCAAAGGCGACGCCCCAAAACATGGGCATGACCTTGACGTTGAGTTCGGCCGACAGATCCATTAGCCGCAGCAGATAATCCTCGTAGAACTTCTCCAGTTCCTTGGGCGACTTGGCTTGATTGGGGCCGTGAATGAACGGATGACCGCTCTTGGTGCCGCTCCACGCGCTGGTGTGCACCCAGAACGGGCAGTGCGATGAAATGCCGTCGATGTGCAGATGATGCTTGTCGAAAGCCTCGCGGATTTTTTTTGCGGGCTTGAACTTGGTGCCGTCAGAACCCTCGACTTCCATCATGTAGTTGGAAGGCTGGGCACCTGCTGCACCGGATTTTTTGGCGAAGGCCAGAAACTTTTCCAAGCCTTTGGGACCATGCTGCGCGCCTTCGATACTGGGATGAAATGTGGGTTTGGCCATGATGCGTCGTTATTGGGTTTGGGTGGGTGCGCGATGAATAGCGGGGAAACCCACCGAGGGCAAAACAAATTTCAGGAAGGCCGCCAATGAGCCGCTGCTGCGACTCAAGGAAACGCGCTGGAGGGCGAAGGGGCTTGCTTGGCGCGCTGCGCCTTGATCTTGGCGCGCTCGGCTTCTCCATTGAGCTTGATCCACGAGTGCCAACCCTTTTCAAACATGGGAATGCCGCTGGGCCATTCTTGATGCAGCGCACGGGCAAACACGACCTCCGAAATTTCCTGCGAAGTCTGGCTCAGACGAACGGCCTTGGCCATGGTTTGCTGCGGCCAATTGACACCGGCACGTTCGCCCGACTTGATGAAGAAATCGAACACCGACCAGCCGATGTCGTAGCCCATGCCGATGTCGCCGCCGAACATCTTTTCCCAAACCTTGTAATCATCGGAGAGAAGGTACTTGTCCATCGCGGGTAATTTGCCGGCGAGGCGCAACTGATCCAGCCGCAGCCAGCGCATCTGCTGATCTTTTCCCACCGGCAACAGTTCGCCCTCATTATTTTGCTTCAACCACGCCGGCGCTTCACCCAGCCAATCGGCGCTGCCTTCAATCATCCAAAAAGGCAGTGACTGCCCAAACATGGCGTCCATGATGGCGTGGCAACCCTCGTGTTGCATCGTGGGCAACAGCCGCCACGGGGCTTCCTGCCGCCACGTGACGATCTCTTTGCCGCGCGGGCTGAAGTAGCCCAGCATGCGCTTATCAATCTTCTTGTTGTACTTGGCCTCGGAATATTTCTCGTAATCCTCGAACCGGCCGAACACGCGGTAACGGATGACAAACGTGTTGGGGATGCGCTGGCGAAACGCCTGTTGATGGGCATACACCAAGTTGGTCAGACCGAAGTTGATGGCGTAAATCATCTCCGGCTTCAGCTCGTAATCGTGCGTGGCAAACTTGGCGAGACCAAGCCCGCGAAAGTCCTCGCCGCGCAGCATGGCCGGTGTGATTTCCGCTGCGGACACCGGCAGGCTCCACGCCATCACAGAAAGCAGCACGGGTAGAAAACGCAGAACAAGGCGGGCAAAAAACTTGCGAGGTGACATGAGCCGGTACAATCCTTACGGCGCAACATGCCCCAGCGGGACGCGATTGTAAAGGTTTTGAACGCGCCCAGTGCCGACGGCCAGCGGGGATGCGGCACCATGGAAACTTTTTACGACACGCACGCGCATCTCACCTATCCGGATTTCGCCGCAGAACTGCCGCAGGTGTTGGAACGCGCCGCCGCTGTGGGCATCCAGCGCGTCATCGTCATTGGCACCGATCTGCAAACCAGTCAGCAGGCGATTGCGCTGAGCCAGTCGCACGCGTCGGTGTATGCCGTGGTGGGCTGGCATCCGAACGATCTGGCGCAAGCCCCGCAGGATGTGCGCGAGGCGCTGCGGCCGCTGTGCGCGCATCCCAAAGTCGTGGCCCTCGGCGAGACCGGACTGGATCATCATCGCCTTCCCAGCAGTCGCGGCGGCAGTCCCGCCGAGGACGAGGTGTGGAAAGAACGGCAGGCGCGCGTGTTTCGCCAGCACTTGGAATTGGCCGTGGAGACCGGCCTCAACTGCGTCATCCACCAACGCACCGCGATGCAACCGACGCTCGATATTTTCGCGGAGTACCACGGTCGCGTGCGCGGGCAGTTCCATTGTTTCGTGGATGACCCGGCGGCGATGCAGCGCGTGCTGGCGCTGGATTCACTCGTGAGTTTCACGGGCGTGGCCACGTTCAAGAGTGCGGAGGTGGTGCGACAAACGATCGCCGCAGTGCCGATGGGACGATTCATGCTGGAGACCGACTGCCCGTTCCTCGCGCCCACGCCGCATCGCGGGCAGCGTTGCGAGCCGGCTTATGTGCGGTTGATCGCCGAGACCGTGGCGCAAATCAAACAGTGCACGCTGCAAGAATTGAGCGAGGCCACGTGCGCCGCCGCTCATGGTTTTTTCCGCAAGCTTGCCTGATGGCCGGCGATGGCCGCCGTCACGGCTTGGGGGCTCATGCCGGTGATCAACACCGCTTTGCGCCGAGCCGTGTGGCCTTGCACGATGCGCACTGCGCTGCGCGGGCAGCGCAGGCAATCCGCGAGGAATTTCTCCAAGGCAACATTGGCGGCGTTGTCCACCGGAGGCGCGGTGATCTTGATCTTCAACGCGCCGGAGTGGCCCGCGCCGATTTCATTGCGCGAGGCACGCGGTTGCAGCCACACCGTCAGCAGCACGCCCTGCGGATGAACGGCGATCCAGTCAGCCATGAAAACTCAGCGCAGCAAGAGTTGATAAATCCGGTTGAGCCGTTCCGGATCGAGCAGCAGCACCAGCCCATACGCGAGCAGGATGCCGACCAGCGGTGTGAAATCAATGCGGTCCCAGCGCAACGGCAGCCAACGCAGCGCGCGCAGCAGATTGCTGCCGGCTGCTTCGGCATTTTTCCAAAACGCAAATCCGCCGAAGTAGATGTAGTTGGCCAGCACATGCAGTCCCAACACGGCGATGGCGAACCACGCGACGTAGCGGAGATTGTGCAGCGCCATGCCGCAGGCCAATCGGGTTGCCTCTTCGGCGGTGGTTTGCGGCGGCAAGATTTCCAGCCGACGAAACCAGAAGGTCAGTCCGTAGTACGCCGCGCCGGCCAGTGCCAGCATCACCACTGCGAGAATCACGGCGGGCAGGCGATGGAGCCAGCCGAGTTGGCTGGCCAAAAACTGGTTCCAGTTCCGGGCGTCGGCTGAGTTGGGCTTGATCGCGGCCAACAACACGAGGCAGTAGCCGCAGGGCACCAGCCATCCCACAAAGCTGGCGACGGAGAAAGCCAGTTGCGTCTCCAGTTTCATCCACGGGAACACGAGTGAAAGGCTGAAGGCATTGGCGGAATGAAATTGGAAGAATGACAGGCGCGCATCCCAACCCGTGCGCGGGATGGCGAGGTGATAAAACCCGGCGCGCACCACCAGCAACGCCGCCAGCAGCAGGAACACAAACGACCAGCGCCCGAATCGCCAGCCCAGCCGTGACGTCCACGCAGCGTTGCCGCGGCGCGTGGCGGGGTGCGTCCGCACCGCCTGCGTCCGCCAGTATATCCAGAGGAGCAGGGCCGCGAGGTTGAGGATCCAGTGCAGTAGTCCCATGGCCGGACGCCAAGGGGCTACAGCATTTTGAGCAGGGTGTCAGCCATTTCCGATGGCGTGGCAGCGACCCCAATGCCAGCGGCACGGAACGCGGCGATCTTCGCCTCGGCGGTTCCTTTGCCACCGCTGACAATCGCGCCGGCGTGGCCCATGCGGCGGCCGGGCGGCGCAGTGGCACCGGCGATGAACCCGGCCACAGGTTTTTTGCAATGCTGCTGGATCCATTCGGCGGCCTCTTCCTCCGCACTGCCGCCGATCTCGCCAATCATGATGATGCCGTGCGTCTCGGGATCCGCATTGAAAAGTTTGATGACATCCAGATGGCTGGTGCCATTGACCGGATCGCCGCCGATGCCCACGCAGGTGGATTGGCCGATGCCGCGACTGGTGAGTTGCCACACCGCTTCGTAGGTGAGCGTGCCGCTGCGCGAGACAACGCCGATGTGCCCCTTCTTATGAATGTATCCGGGCGCGATGCCGATGCGACAACCGCCGTGGCTGTCCTTGCCTTCGCCCGGCGTGACGATGCCCGGACAGTTGGGGCCGATGAGCCGCGTCGCGCATCCCTGCATCGCACGGCGCACGCGCACCATGTCGTTGACGGGGATGCCTTCGGTGATGGCGACGGCCAAGTCCATTCCTGCATCCACGCTTTCGAGGATGGCATCTGCTGCGAAGGGCGGCGGGACAAAGATGGCGCTGACGGTCGCGCCAGTCTGTTTCACCGCATCGGCCACAGTGTCAAAAATGGGGATGCGCTTGCCATTGTGCTCAAACACCTGCCCGCCTTTGCCGGGCGTGACGCCCGCGACGACCTGCGTGCCGTACTCCAGCGAGAGTTGCGTGTGCCGCGCGCCGAAGCTGCCGGTGATGCCTTGGACGAGAATCTTGGAATCCGGTTTAACGAGGATGGACATGAGCGTGGGAAAAGTTAATGACTTGCGGCCTTCACAGCCTTCTGCGCGGCGTCGGCCATGCTGTCGCCGTTGATGATGGCGACGCCGCTTTGGGCCAGCGTCGTGCGGCCGGCGGCGACATTGTTGCCTTCGAGGCGGACGATAAGCGGCAGTTTCAACCCCGTCTCTTTCACCGCCGCGACAATCCCGGTGGCGATGACGTTGCAATCCATGATGCCGCCGAAAATGTTGACGAAGATCGCCTTCACATGCGGATCGGAGAGGATGATCTTGAACGCCGCCGTCACCTGCTCCTTGCTGGCGCCGCCGCCCACGTCCAGAAAGTTCGCCGGACTGCCACCGTAATACTGGACGATATCCATCGTGGCCATCGCCAAACCCGCACCGTTGACGAGGCAGGCGATGGAACCGTCGAGCTTGATGTAGTTGAGATTAAATTTGCTGGCCTCGATTTCCAGCGGCGATTCTTCGTTGAGATCGCGCATCGCCAAAATGTCGGCATGGCGATAAAGGGCGTTGTCGTCCAAACCGATCTTGGCGTCCACCGCCATCAACGATTCTTTACCGTCAGCACCTTCAACGATGCACAGCGGGTTGATCTCCACCATTGAGGCGTCGCATTCCCACCACGTCCGGTACACGGCAGTGATCAGCTTGCAGGCTTGGCCAAAAAGTTCGCCCTTCAAACCCAGCGCCGCCGCGACGTTGCGTGCGTTGTAAGGCTGGATGCCCACGGCCGGGTCGATGTGTTCCTTGATGATCTTCTCGGGTGTCTTCTCTGCGACCTCCTCGATGTCCACGCCGCCCTCGGTGCTGGCCATGATGAGCGGGCGCGAGTTGGCGCGGTCGAGCAACACCGCCAGATAAAATTCTTTCTTGATCGTCTCCGCGCCGGCGACGAGCAATGTGTTCACCTGACGCCCCTCGGGGCCGGTCTGTTTGGTGACCAGCACATTGCCGAGCATCGTCTTGGCCAGCGCAGTGACTTCGTCCGCGGACTTCGCCAGTTTGACACCGCCCTTGAAACCATCCTTGAACGTGCCTTTGCCGCGGCCCCCCGCGTGGATCTGCGCCTTGATCACGGCCAACGTGCCGCCGCCGCCGAAAATCTTTTGCGCGGCGGTCGTGGCTTCAGCGACCGTCTTGCACGGCTCACCGGTGGGCACGGCAACCCCGTGCTGTTTCAAAAGTTGCTTGGCTTGATATTCGTGGATGTTCATGGGAATGCGCCTTCTGCAATCGAGCAAGGTCGCCCGTCGTTTTCGGGCGCGCGCTTAACGCTGGGCCAGCGGCGTCACTTTCAGGCCGAGAGGGCCGGTGTAAACGGATTGCGGGCGGATGAGCCGGTTGTCGGCCAGTTGCTCCAGCACGTGCGCCGTCCAACCCGCCGTGCGGGAGATGGCAAAGATGGGCGTGAAGAGATCGGTGGGGATGCCGAGCGAGTAGTACACCGTGGCGGAATAGAAATCCACGTTGGCGTGCAGGGTTTTCTTTTCGAGCATGAGCGAGGCGATGCGTTCGCTCATCTGAATCCACTTGGGCTCGCCCAGTTTGGCGGAAAGAATCTGCGCCATGCGCTTGAGATGCGGCGCGCGCGGGTCGAGCACTTTGTACACGCGATGGCCGATGCCCATGATCTTTTTCTTCTGCGCCAAACACTCGGCGACATACGCGTCCACTTTGTCCAGCGAGCCGATTTCCTGAAGCATCTTGATGACACCTTCGTTGGCGCCGCCGTGCAGCGGGCCTTTGAGCGTGCCAATGGCCGAGGTGACGGCCGAGTACATGTCCGAAAGCGTGGCGATGGTGACGCGTGCGCTGAAGGTGGAGGCGTTCATGCCGTGGTCCGCGTGCAGCACGTAGCACACGTCCATCGTGTCCACCATCTCGCGCGAGGGTATTTCGCCGTTGATCATCCAGAGAAAATTCGCCGCCTCGCCCAGCTTGCTGTCGGGCGGGATGATGGCCTTGCCTTGGCGCAGGCGATGGAAATACGCCGTGCACACGGGGATCTGCGCGATGAGCCGGATGGCCTTGCGGCGCTGCGCGTCCATCGAATCCTGATCGCGTGTGGTGTCAAAACAACCCAGCGCCGACGCCACCGTGCGCAGGGCGTGCATGGGCGGCGTGTCTTTGGGCAACGTGTGCAGGATGTCCAGAATGCCCTTGGGCAGATCGCGCGACTCGACGAGGTGCTGCTGCAGCTCGGCCAATTCGCGGGCGTTGGGCAGGTGATCGCGATGAAGCAGATGCACGACCTCCTCGAAGGTAACGTGGCCGGCAAGCTCGTTGATATTGTAGCCGCAGTAGATCAGTTCGCCTACATCGCCACGGACATCGCTGAGTGTGGTGCGTGCGGCGATGACGCCTTCAAGGCCTTTGGCTGCGGCGTCTGGTGCGGGTGCGGGAGCGCTCATGTATGCAGTTGAATCGTAAAATGAGCGGCCAATCTAGGAGTCGTGCCATGAGGCGTCAAGTATTCGCGCCATCAGAATGGGTGCGCCTGCATTTGGCTTGAACGACCTCCGGCGCAGGGACAGAGTCCGCGCGCGGCATCGCACAGGGATGAATTTAGCGGCGCAACCCATTGGTGTTTTCGATTCCGGCATTGGCGGGCTTACCGTCGTGCGGCAGTTGCGCCGTCTGTTGCCGCACGAAGATTTGGTGTACTTGGGCGACACCGCGCGTGTGCCGTACGGCACCAAGTCGCCCGCGGCGGTCGTGCGTTTCGCCTGCGAGGACACGCAGTTTTTGCTGCGGCACAACGTGAAGGCGGTGGTCGTCGCCTGCAACACCGCTTCGGCGTGGGCGTTGAGCACGCTCACGCAGCGATTTGATGTTCCCGTCTTCGGCGTGATCTTGCCCGGGGCACGCGCGGCGCTGGACACAACGCGCGTGGGCCGCATCGGCATCATCGCCACCAACGCCACCATCCGCAGCATGGCCTATAACAAGGCCATCCTCGCGCGCAACGACACGGTGCAGTTGTACGCCCGCGCCTGTCCGCTGCTCGTGCCGCTGGTGGAGGAGGGTTGGATGGATCACCCGGTGACTCGTGCGGCGTTGCGCGAATATCTGCGGCCGTTGCTGCGTCGGCGCATCGACACGCTCGTGCTGGGTTGCACGCACTATCCGCTTTTAAAAACGGCCATCAGCAAGATCGTTGGCCCGCGCGTGCGTTTGGTGGATTCAGCGGAGACGTGCGCCGAGTTCGTGCGCGAACGACTGGCCCATCTGCGTCTGCTCAACACGCGTCGTCGCCGCGCCGGAACCATCCAGCCATTCGTGACGGATGAAGTGGAACGCTTCAGCACCGTGGCCGCGCAATTCCTGGGCGAAGCCGTCGAGACCGTCATCAAGGTGGATCTAGCTGCCGTCTGAGCCAGCGCGATAGACCAGATACAACTCGTCGCCTACACGCCGTCGCGACACCAAATTAAATTGTGCCGCAGCGGCAAGGTGCAACACGCCCGCACCATCGGCAATCGTGGGCGCTTGTTTCCCACCGCAGACAAACGGGCAGAGGGTCAGATGCAGCTCGTCCACCAAGCCGGCGGCGAAGAGCGCACTGTTTAATTCGCCGCCGCCTTCGCAGAGCAGACGACGCACGCCCCATTTCTCGTGGAGCCAGTGCAGAGCGCGCGGCCAGTCAAGTTGCTCGCGACCGCAGACCTTCACCGCATCCGCCAACGCTCGCAGCCGTTTCAATCGCGGGGCGCGGGCGCGATGCGTGGTCAAAATGAGGAGCGGAGAAAAGCGGTGCGCGAACACTTCGGCGTCCGGAGCGAGCGTGCCGTTGCCGGTGACAATCACTCGCAGATTAAATTCGGCCAAGCCGCGCCGCAATCGCAGTCGCCGGAATCGCGCGGCACCGGGGCCGAGTTGGACAGGATTGAGATCCGCCGTCCGCGCACCGCACAGCACAGCGTCGGCCGTGGCGCGCAATTGGAGCAGGTGCTCGTGATCCCGCGTGCTACCAAAAGAAGCCACAGCACGGTTGGCGGTGGCAATCTTGCCATCGGCAGTCATCGCCATGTTGACGAGCACGAAAGGGCGGCGGGGCTGCTGGCGTTTCATAGGATGAACATGGCATCGCCATAGCTGAAAAAGCGGTACCGCTGGCGCACCGCCTCGGCGTAGGTGTGCAACATCAGATCGCGTCCGGCGATGCCGCCGGGTTGGGCAAAGGCGCTGGCGAGCATGAGCAACGTGGACTGCGGCAGGTGAAAATTGGTGACCAGTCCATCCACCACATGAAAGCGGTGCGGAGGGAAAATGAAGATGTCCGTTTGACCTTCTGCCGGCACCAACTGGCCTTTGTTTTGCCGGGCCACACTTTCGAGCACGCGCACGGTGGTGGTGCCCACGGCCAGCACGCGGCGGTTGTCCTGCTTGGCGCGATTGATGATCTCAGCCGTTTGCGCAGAGAGACTGAATTGCTCGGTGTGCATGCGATGCTCGGCCAGCGTTCCGGTCTTGACGGGCGCAAAGGTGCCGTAGCCCACGTGGAGGGTGATAAAACAAAGGGTCACGCCGCGATCGGCCAGTGTGCGCAGGAGTGTCGGTGTAAAATGAAGGCCGGCTGTGGGCGCGGCCACAGAGCCGGGATGGGCGGCGTACACGGTTTGATAACGCGTGCGGTCGGTGCGCTGTCGGAAACTTGCGGGGCGTTGGATGTACGGCGGCAGCGGCACTTCGCCTAGTCGCTGGAGATGCGCGCGCAAATTACCGGCGCAGGCGAATTGCAGGAGGCAGTGGCCTTCGTCGTTTTTTTGCAGGAGCGTGGCGCGGACGGCGGTGGGCCGGCCAGTCGCGCTGGCAATCTCGATTTGATCGCCGGGACGAATGCGCTTGGCGGGACGTAACAGTGTCCACCAGCAATTCTCCGTTTCCTCGCGCAGCAGAAAGATTTCAGTTTTGCCACCGGTGCCGGATCTGAGTCCGCGCAGTCGAGCGGGAATCACCCGCGTGTCGTTGAGCACGAGCACATCGGAAGGGCGCAGCAGTTCGGGCAAATCACAGAACGTCCTGTGCGAGATTTGCTGCGTGGCGCGGTCGAGTACGAGCAGGCGCGATTGGTCGCGACGAAGGGCGGGGGTTTGGGCGATGAGCGAGGCGGGCAGGGGATAATCGAAATCCGCAGCGCTCCACGCATGGTTGTTTTGCCCGATCTTTCCCACGGCCGGATTGAGCCACGTTCAGGTTTCGGCATCCAGCCTTCAGGTGTTGCAGGTGCAAATGGATGCAACTCTCACAATTCCAGACCAAAATGGATGGCGGTGTGAGTAATGTGAAATAAAGTGTTGCGTTGTGGGGCAAAGTGTATTACTTGTGCATCAAGCGAACGATGTCAGGGAAAGCTGTCAATGCGCCTGTTTACTACAATTCACTCTACCGACACGGAGTGGATGCCAAGCGCCGTGTGCAGATACCGGCCAAATGGCGGCCTGTGGCGGAGGGTTTCGAGCTGACGTTGATGGTCTGGCCCAAGTCGCCGCACGGGACTTGCCTGCGCGTGTTGCCGCCCGAGCAGATGGCGCGACTGATGCAGGACATTGACGCGATGAGCAACGAAGACCCGAACAAGGTGGTGCTCAAGAGATTTATCGGCAGCGAATCGGTGCAGGTGGCGTTGGACTCGGCAGGGCGAATCTGTTTGCCCGAAGGAATGGCGCAGGCTGCGGGGATTGGGAAGGAAGCGGTGCTGGTGGGGTTGCTGGATCGGTTTGAGGTGTGGAGCCCGGCGCGCCACGAGGGTGTGGCCAGTGCCGATCGCGTGATGGCCAGTGCGGCCTTCATGATGATGGAATGATGAGCGACGCCAGCGGGGCAGCATCGAGCGCATGGAATTTTTTAGACAGAGCCAAGGGGGTGCGTGTGGCCGAGCCATTCGGTTCAGCCACACGTTCATAGATGCCAAGGAGACCGGTTGGTTTGTTGCTGGCGCTCGCCACGACAGCCAACCGGTCTTGGCAGATTTTGCTTAACAGGACAGGGATCGAGCAGGGAGTGTGATGTCAGCGGCGACTTACAATAGGCCACGCGGTCTGTGGATGGCGTTGTCGGCGGCGATTGTCCTGTGGATGGGCGCGCCGTCTGCGCGAGCCTTCAC
>SIAW01000015.1 GCA_009695465.1 Pedosphaera sp. | reverse complement strand
CAACGCGGCACGGTCTCCTCGATAGTCGCGGCGCAGATGACGCGCGTCTTGCCCCACTCGATCAACGTGGAACCCGCCGCGTACGGCGCAATATGGTTTTGGAATCGCACCGGACGCAATTGATCGGGGGCGCGGCCATCGGCACGCAAGGGAGTCGGGACTGAGCTGCTCATGCGCGCGCAGTGTAGTGAACCGCGGCCACTGACCGCAACGGCGAATGCGCGCCGCTTTTTCATCGTCACCCCCCGCACGCTTCTTTACCGTGGCGGCGTGCTTCCGGACAACCCAGCCGCCCCCGCAGAGCCTCCGCCCGTGCCCATCACCGCCGGGTTGACGGTCAAGCCGTGGAGTTTTGGCGAAGCCGCAATCCTCTTTTGCCCCTTCGTCCTGCCGGTATTTCTCTCCGGATTGATGCCGCAAGGCACCGCCACGCCGCCCACGTTGTCGTACGCCCTTTTGGATTTTGCGATCTACGCGGCGTACGCGACGATGGCTTTGGCCATCGTGATGAGCCGCCATCAACTCACACTCAACCAAACCATTGGCCACCGAGAAGGGCCGCTGCCACGCGTGATTGTGTTGTCCATCGCCACGGGCATCCTGTTTGTGCCGGTGTCGTTCGGGCTAAACTTGGCAGTGCAGTTCATTCTCGAACAGGTCACGCTCATGCCCGAACGGCAGGAGTTGGTGCGGGAATTTGAACGCGCGGCCAAGCGCGCCGACTACCAAGCCCTCGTCAACTACACACTCTTGGCCATCCTCCGCGCGCCGGTGGTGGAGGAGGTGCTCTTCCGCGGCCTGCTGTATCCGGCGGCGAAGAATCGCGTCGGGGCGACGGCGGCGCTCTGGCTCACCTCCTGCCTGTTTGCGGCCTGCCACGGGAGCCTGCTGGCGGCGGCACCGCTGGCGATCTTCTCCGCCATGCTCACGTGGCAGTATGAGAAGACCGGCAACCTCATCAGCCCCATCCTCACCCACTCGGTGTTTAACCTCATCAACGTGCTCATCATGCTCAAGGTCATCCCACTGGAAGACTGGCTGCCGGCATCATGAACGAGACGGAACTCATCCAACGGCTGACCGCGAGTTTGCCCACCAACGACTCCGTCCGCGTGGGCGCCGGCGACGACTGCGCTGTGCTGGACTTGGCTTTGCCGGGCCAGTGGCTGCTCTTCAAGACCGACGCCGTGGTGGAAGGCGTGCATTTCACCGCCGCCACCGAGCCTGAAAAAATCGGGCGCAAGGCGCTGGCCCGCGCCCTCTCAGACATCGCCGCCATGGCGGGCACCCCCACGCACGCACTCGTCACCGTGGGCCTGCCGGACATGAATTCTCCCGAACGCATCGAGGCCATCTACCGCGGGATGACAACGTTGGCGCAACAACACGGCGTGGCCATCGTGGGCGGCGAAACCACCACGACGCCCGTGCTGACTCTCTCCATCGCGCTGCTCGGCACCGTGCCGCCAGCCCGCTGCGTGCGCCGCGCGGGCAGCCAGTCCGGCGACGCTATTTTTGTCACCGGCCAACTCGGCGGATCGCTGCACGGTCGGCACTTGGATTTTGAGCCGCGCCTGTCTCAAGCACGTTGGCTGGCCGAACATTTTCTGCCGCACGCGATGATTGATCTGAGCGACGGCTTGGCGTCGGACTTGCGCCATCTGCTCGACGCCAGTCACTGCGGCGCCGAATTGCTGACCCCGGCCATCCCCATCAGCGACACCCTCCGCCAAGCTGCGCGTCAAACACCCTCCAGCAAACCGCCGCTGCTCGCCGCGCTGACCGATGGCGAAGATTACGAACTGCTCTTCACCATCGCGCCCCGCCAAGCCGTGCCGCTCTTGGACGCGTGGAAGCAGGCGTTCGCCGATCTGCGCCTCAGTTGCATCGGCAGGATCACCGCCAAGCCCGGCATCACTTTGCGCGACCGCGACGGCGTGCGCCCGTTCACCGCTCATGGCTACGTGCATTTCCAAAAGTCCTGAAGCCACCTTCGCGCTGGGCGTCGCGTGGGCGCAGGAAGCACGGCCCGGCTGGGTGATCGGCCTCGACGGCGATTTGGGCGCGGGCAAAACGCAACTGGCCAAGGGTCTCGCCCACGGACTGGGCATCAGCGGGCTGATCACCTCGCCCACGTTCACGCTCCTGCACGAGTATCACGGTGGGCGACTGCTGCTGTGTCATCTGGATTTTTATCGGCTGGAAAATGACGCGCAGATTTTGTCCGCTGGATTGGGGCCTTATCTTGCGCCCGACGGCGTGACCCTCATCGAGTGGATGGAACGCTGGCAAGGGCCGCGCCCGACGCGCTATCGTCACGCCCGACTAAGCGAGGTCAGCCCCACCGAACGCCGCATCGAGTATGAAGATTTTGGCGATTGAATTCTCCAGCCCACGACGCAGCACGGCTGCATTGTGTGAAGGCCGCCTCTGCGCGCAGTCGTTTTCTGATGCCCCAAAAGCATCCGTCCCGCAGCAGGTGGAACACACCCTGCGCGAGGCCGGCTGGCAACCCGCGCAAGTGCACGCCATCGCGATTGGCATTGGGCCAGGTTCCTACGCAGGCATCCGCGCGGCCATCGCCTTTGCGCAAGGCTGGCAACTGGTGCGCCCGATTCGCCTGCTCGGCATCAGCAGCGCCGAGGTCATCGCCGCCACCGCGCACGCCAGCGGTACGCGCGGCCCCTGCACCGTCCTCATTGATGCGCAGCGCGGTGAATTCTATCGCGCCGAGTACGAGTTGGATGAAGCGGGCACGCGACTCACGCTGCCGCTGTCCATCGTCTCCGCCACAGAAGCAAGCGCGGCACTGGCCACAACGAAAGGTCTGTGCCCAGACACCGCCACGTTGGTTGACCGCTGCCAGCCAATATTTCCTGACGCAGCGATGCTCGCTCGACTAGCGGCAGCACGGCTGGCCGCGGCAGATGTTTCAACACCCGATGAAACACTCGAACCCATTTACCTGCGCGCGGCGCAATTCGCGACAGTCCCGCTGGCCACACCGCCGCGCGTGCTGTGAATGACCCGCGCTTGCCAAACCGGGCATGCGTCCGCCTGATTCGGCCTTGTGAGTTTCACCCACCGATGCTGGGCGGAGATTGATTTGGACGCACTGCGCGGCAACCTTGCGTGGCTGCGTTATCGCATCGGGCCGCAGAAAAAAATCCTCACCGTCGTCAAGGCCGATGCCTACGGCCACGGACTGCGACAAGTGGCAGCGCTGTTGATGCAGGCGGGCACGGATATTTTTGGCGTGGCCAATCTGCAGGAGGCGCGCGACATCCGCTCCGTCGGCCGCGGCTTTCCCATCCTCATGCTCGGCGCGTGTCTGCCCGACGAAGTGGAGACAGCGGTGAAAGACAACGTGATGCCCACGCTCTCGACGATTGCGGAGGCGCGTGCTTTTTCTGCCACCGCAGCGCGGCTTGGAAAAAGCGTGCAAGCGCATCTGAAGGTGGACACGGGCATGGGCCGACTGGGCGCGCCAGTGGATGCGGTGCCCAAGCTCCTCGCGGCAGTGGATCGCCTGCCGCATCTGCGCGTGACAGGTTTGTACACCCACTACGCGGCGGCCGAGGATGACGCGGCCTACTCGCGCCGGCAGCGTCGGGCCTTCGAGAAATTGGTGCAGCAACTGGCACGAGATGGGCGCGGCTTTGATTTCATCCACGCCAACAACAGCGCCGCGCTGCTGCACGAGCCTGATGCGATGTGCAACCTCGCGCGGCCCGGCCTGCTGGTGTACGGCGTCCTGCCGCCGGGACGGCGCCGTGCGCCCGCGCTGCTCAAACGCCATCTCCGTCCGGCGCTGAGTTTGAAATGCCGCGTGGCATTGGTGAAAACCATCGAGCCGGGCGCATCGCTCAGTTACGGGCGCAGCTTTGTGGCATCGCGCCGGATGCGCGTGGCCACCCTCACGGCCGGTTACGGCGATGGCTATCTGCGCAGCGGCAGCGGCAGCGCGCGGGTGTTGGTGGGCGGACGGCTCTGCTCGGTGCTCGGGCGCATTACGATGGATCAATTGATGGTGGATGTCTCGCGCGTGCGCGCGCAGCCGGGGGACGAAGCGGTGTTGATCGGCAAACAAGGCCGCGCCGAAATCACCGCGCAGCAACTGGCCCAATGGTGCGGCACTGTGCCGTGGGAAATCCTGACGGCCATCACCTACCGCGTGCCGCGCCTCTACTGCGGCGGCAGCGCGGCGTGAGTTGATTCACTTCGCGGGCTGCCGAGCGCGTCGCCATTCGCGCCATACTTCGAAGACCGCTGGCAGGATGGAGATGACGATGATCGCCAGCACAACGGCGGAGAAATTCTTTTTCACCCACTCCATTTGGCCAAACCAAAAACCGGCACCGACAATCGTCACCACCCACAGCGCCGCGCCGGAAACATTGTACGCCATGAATCGCCGGTAAGTCATCCGCCCCGCGCCCGCCACGAAAGGCGCGAACGTGCGCACGATGGGCACGAAGCGCGCGATGATGATGGTCTTGCCGCCGTACCGCTCAAAAAAGCTGTGCGTGCGATCCAGATATTCGCGACGGATGAGACGCGGCCAACGTACGCAGGCCACCTCACCCAGTCGTGAGCCGATGAAATAATTCACCGCGTCGCCCAACACCGCCGCCAGAAATATCAGACCCCCCGCGAGTGGCGCGCTCAACGTCCCGCCGCCTGCCAAAGCGCCGACGGCGAAGAGCAGCGAATCGCCCGGCAGAAACGGCGTCACCACCAGTCCTGTTTCGCAGAACACAATCAGGAACAGGATGCCGTACACCCACACGCCGTACTCGGCCGTCCAGCTTTGCAAGTGCTGATTGAGGTGCAGCAGCACGTCGAAGATGTTGCGGACTATTTCCATGTGCCTCCGGTCGCGCACTGCTAACACACGGCGCGGCGTGCGGCACGCGAAAGTTGTTGAGGCCGCCGCGCCTGCGTCCTACAAAGCCTGCGTGAAAGCCGCCGTCCTGCATGGCCGGGAAGACGTGCGCATCGAGGATGTGCCCGAGCCTGCGTTGCGTGCGGGTGAAGTGCGCGTGGCCATCCGCGCCGCGCTCACTTGCGGCACGGATCTGAAGGTGTTCAAACGCGGCGGGCACCCGCGCATGATCCAGCCCCCGGCGCTCTTTGGCCACGAACTGGCCGGCGTGATTTGTGAGACGGGCGAGCGTGTCACGGACTGGGCCATCGGCGATCGTGTGGTGCCGGCCAACTCCGCGCCGTGCGGCGAATGTTTTCATTGCCGCAACGCGCAGGAGAATCTCTGCGACGACCTGCTCTTTCTCAATGGCGCGTACGCCGAACGCATCGTCATCCCCGCGCGCATCGTGCAGCGCAATCTGCACCGGTTGCGCCCGCAGACTGCGTTTGCCGATGCAGCGCTCGCCGAACCGCTGGCCTGCGTGGTTCAAGGCGTGGAAGAAAGTCGGCTGCGCGCGGGGCAGCATGTGCTGGTCATCGGCTCCGGTCCCATCGGTCTCATGTTCACTTGCCTCGCAAAAAATCTTGGCTGCCGCGTGACACTCGCGGGACGTGGCACGCAGCGTTTGCAGATGGCGCAACATCTCGGCGCAGATGCCATCGTGAATGTCGGTGATGGTGATGTGGCCGAAACAGCCTCCGCACTTGGTCCGTTTGATGTGGTGATCGAGGCCGTCGGGACGCCGCAGACTTGGGAAGCGGCGACGCGATTGGTGCGCAAGGGCGGCACGGTGAATTTCTTCGGCGGCTGCGCCGCCGGTGCCACAATCACGCTGGACACGGAGCGGCTGCATTACGCCAGCCTCTCGTTGCAGGCGAGTTTCCATCACACGCCGCGCACGTTCCGCCGCGCTTTGGAATTCATCGAGGGAGGTACAGTGCGCGCCGCCGATTTTGTGGATGGAGAATGCGCGCTCGACGAGTTGCCCGCGCTCTTTGCTCGCATGTCGCGGGGTCAACGCGCGATCAAGACTCTCGTGCGCACCGCGCAGGCAACGTAGATCGGTGCCGCCAGTTTTTCCTGTGCGCCATTTCCATTCCGTGTAGTTTCACGGCGACACTCCCCATGGAACCGGATCCCACCGCTGCCCCATCAGCCGCACGGACTGCATCGCCGCCCACACCGTTGCGTTGGCGTGTCGCCATTGGCGTGGGCATCGTGTTGCTGGGACTCGCGGCCTATGCCCTGCGCGAGACCATCGGACTGCGCGGCCAGGCGTTGGCGGGAATTTTCTGCTTCTTCGGATTGGTGGCGATGTTCTCCACGAACCTGCGCGAGGTGAATTGGAAAACCATCGGCTGGGGCGTCGCGCTGCAAGTGCTGCTGGCGGTGCTCGTGCTCAAGGTGCCGTGGGTGAAGGACGCGTTCAACTCGGCGAAGGTCGTCATCGTGAGCTTCATTGATTTCTCCGACAAAGGCGCGGAGTTCGTCTTTGGCAATCTCGCGCGGCCGGGCGACCTCGCACTCAATCCCGGCAAGGAGTTCCTCTTCATCTTCGCCTTCAAGGCGCTGCCGCCCATCCTGTTTGTCTCCGCGTTTTTCACGGTGCTCTACCACTACGGCGTGCTGCAATGGTGCGTGCGTTGGATGGCGCGCGGCATGATTCATCTGATGGGAACCAGCGGCGCAGAGACGCTCTCGGTCTCCGCCAACGTCTTCATGGGCCAGACGGAAGCGCCGCTCATCGTGAAGCCATACATCCCACGCATGACCAACTCCGAATTGTTCGCGCTGATGACCAGCGGCATGGCGCACATCTCCGGCGGCATCATGGTGGTGTACATCAATTACGGCGCCGACCCCGTGGCCGTGCTCACCACGTGCATCATGGCCTGTCCCTGCAGTCTTTATCTCTCCAAACTTTTCATGCCGGAACTGGGCCGACCGGAGACAGCGGGCAGCGCACAGATGGAGTTGGAGAAATCGCCGCACGTCAACGGCATTGACGCCGCCGCCACCGGCACCAGCGACGGACTGCGGCTGGCGCTCAACGTCGGCGCGATGCTCATCGTCTTCATCGCCTTCGTCGCGATGGCCGATGCGTTGCTGGGATTGCTGCACGACGGACTCTCGCTGCAAAAAATCTTCGGCTGCATCTTCGCGCCCGCGGCGTTCCTCATGGGCGTGGACCTCGCCGATGTCCCGAATGTGGCCAGCCTGCTCGGCGCCAAATTGTCCATCAACGAACACTACGCCTATCTCCTGATGAAAGGCTGGAAGGCCACCGAGGGATTCATGAGCGACCGCTCGTACATGTTGACAGCCTTCGCGCTCACCGGCTTCGCCAACTTTGCCTCCGTCGGCATTCAGTTGGGCGGCATTGGCGCGATGGCACCGGAACGGCGCGGCGACCTCGCGCGGCTCGGGATGAAAGCGCTCTTCGTCGGTTTCGTCGCCACGCTGCTCAACGCTGCGGTGGCCGGCGTGCTGCTTTGATCCACCGCACGCACGGACGCAGATTGGCGCTTGTCTTCAGCATCTCGCGGCTTCAAAATCTGCGCGTGAACCATCTCCTTTTCTGGCCGCTGGCATTGGCGATTTCCACACTGGCTGCCGCGGAGAAAAAGGGGCCGCTGTTTGATGACAAGCTCAAGCCGTTCGTGGACAGTTTCCGGCCGGGTGGCGCGTTGACGGATGCCTCCAAGCCGCTGACACCGGAGGCGACGATCAAGAATTTCAAAGTCGGCACCGGCTTGGCGATGCAGGTGGTGGCGCATGAGCCGTTGGTGCGCCAGCCGCTCAACATGAACTTCGATGAGCGCGGCCGCCTGTGGGTGGTGCAGTATCTCCAGTACCCGTTCCCCGCCGGCTTGAAGATTGTTTCCTACGACAGATATCTGCGCGCGGTGTACGACAAGATGCCCAAAGCGCCGCCGCATCACGACCGCGGCGCGGACTTGATTTCCATCCACGAAGACACCGACGGCGACGGTCGCTTCGACAAGCACAAGGTGTTCGCCGACGGGTTGAACATGGCGCGCAGCGTGTTGAGCGGTCGCGGCGGGGTGTGGGTGTTGATGCCGCCGTATCTGCTTTTTTATCCCGACAAGAATCGCGACGACGCGCCCGATGGCCCGCCGGAAGTGCATCTTTCCGGCTTCGGTTTGGAGGACACGCACTCGGGCGCGAACAGTCTGCGCTGGGGGCCGGACGGTTGGATTTACGGTGCGCACGGCAGCACGTGCACGGCGGATATTCAGGGCGTGAAATTTCTGGGGCAAGCGGTGTGGCGTTATCATCCCGCGACGAAAAAGTTCGAGGTCTTCGCCGAAGGCGGCGGCAACACGTACTGCATCGACTTCGATTCGCAGGGCCGCCTTTTCTCCGGCACCAACTACGGCGACACCCGCGGCGTGCATTACGAACAAGGCGGCTGCTACATCAAAGGCTGGGGCAAACACGGCCCGTTGATGAACCCGTACGCCTTCGGCTGGTTCGAGCACATGGCGCAAGTGGGATTCAAGCCGCGCTTCCCGCAGTCCATGATTGTCTATGAAGGCGGCGCGTTGCCGAATCACGAAGGCCAGATCATCGCCGCCATGTCGCTGGTCAATCGCGTGCAGGCCAGCCGCATTTACGCCGACACCTCCACCTTCCGTACCGAGGACACCGACACGCCCGTGCTCACCGACGATCGCTGGTTCCGCCCCGTGGACACAAAAGCCGGTCCCGACGGCGCCGTGTATTTCGCCGATTGGTACGACAGCCGCCTCAGCCATCTCGACCCGCGCGACACGTGGCACAAAGAGAGCGGCCGCATCTATCGCCTGCAAAACGCGGATGCGCCCAAGCTCATCAAGCCGTTTGATCTCGCCAAATCCACCGGGGTGGAGTTGATCGCCCAGCTTCGCAATCCCAACAAATGGTGGCGGCAAGAATCGCTGCGCGTGCTGGCCGATCGCCGCGACGCCGCGCTTCTGCCCGCGCTCAAAAACCTGGTTGCACAAGAGCAAGGCCAACTGGCGCTCGAAGCCTTTTGGGCCGTCAACGTCAGCGGCGGATTTGACACCGCCTTCGCCGCGCAAACTCTGCGGCACACGAATCCGTTCGTTCGTTACTGGACCATCCGTCTGCTCGGCGACAACCGCCAACTCGCGAGCGATCTGCGCCCGCAGATGCTGGTCCTCGCGCGCAGCGAATCGAATCCGGAAGTCCGCAGCCAACTCGCCGCCTCCTGCAAACGCTGGCCCGCCGACGCCGCGCTCCCGTTGCTGCGCGAGTTGTTGGCGCGCGATGAGGATGGCGGCGACAAACATATTCCCCTGCTCCTCTGGTGGGCCATCGAGAACAAAGCCGTCAGTGATCGCGCGCAGGTCATCGCGCTCTTCAAGGACGCCGGGTTTTGGAGTCGGCCCATCGTCCGCACGCACATCATCGCTCGACTTGGCCGCCGGTACACCGCCGAACGCACAACAGACAATCTGCAGACCGCCGCCGCGCTGATGGGATTGGCACCCACCGAAGCGCATCTGGACCTGCTCATCACCGGCATGGAGGAAGGACTGCGCGGCGACACCGTCCGCGCCGTGCCCGAGACGTTGCTCACCGCTGCGCGCAAGGCGTGGCAGACGCGCCCGCACACGCCCACGCTCACCAGTTTCGCCACGCGACTGGGTTTGCCCGAGGCGCTGCAATCAGCGCTCGATCGTGTGGCCGACGCGAAGACGACGGCCAACGATCGCCGCGAATTGATCCGCCTGCTGGCCGAACGCCGCGAACCGCGCGCGGTGCCGGTGTTCCTTCGCCAGTTCCGCGATGAGAAAAGTGACGCGCCACGCAACGACCTGCTCGCCGCGTTGCAACGTTTCGACGACATCGAGATTGGCCGCACGATCCTCGATCAATACACGGCCATGACATCCACGCAGCGCATCGCCGCGCAGCATGTGATGGCCAGCCGCAGTAACTGGTCGTTGCAATTGTTGCAGTCCGTCGGCGGGCGTGTTGCGCGGGAGACCATTGATCCGGCCACCCTGCTGGCCATGCAGAGCCACCGCGATGAATCGGTGGATCGCCTCATCCAAAAACATTGGGGCCGCATCCGCCAGACCACCGAGGCCAAAACGCAACGCATGGCGGAAGTGCGGCAAGTGCTCGCCGGCGGCAAAGGCAATGCCATGGCGGGCCGCGAGCTGTTCAAGCTGGCGTGCGCGACGTGTCATCGTTTCCAAAATGAAGGCGGCAACGTGGGGCCGGACTTGGGCGCGTATCAACTCAACAATCTGGATTTCCTCATCCCCGCGATCGTCGATCCTTCGCTGGGCATCCGCGAGGAGTTCGCCGGGTTCAACATCACCACGCGCGACGATCAGACGTTGACGGGTTTTATCACCCAGCAAACGCCGCTGTCGGTGACGCTGCGCGATCTGGCGCGCAACGAAGTGACGCTGGCGCGGAGCGAGGTGAAGTTGTTGCAGGCGATGAGCACTTCGCTGATGCCCGAAGGACTGCTGGACGCGCTGCAACCGCAGCAAGTCCGCGACCTCTTCGCCTATCTGCTGCAGACCAAGTAGGCCAGCTCACTTGAGCGTGACGACATCGCGGGCAACACCGGAGATGCGGTTGTCTTCCATCTTGATGGCGTTGGTCTCGGCGCTCAACCGGATGCCGATGCGCCCGGCCGGCCCGCGTGTCTCCCGGATTTCATTGCGGACGAGCGTGACTTGCTCCGTGCCGCCTTCGATGTCCACACCGACACCAGTATCGCCGCCGCTGTCCACGATGGAATTGCGCTCCACCCGATTACGGTGCGCGGCGAATTCCTTGCCGCGCTCTTTGCGGAACAGCACGCCAGCCTGTCCGCTGCGGCGAATATCGTTGGCCACAATGAGATTGTCCGTGTCGCGATGGCCGATGGAAACGCCGAGGCGATTGCCCTCAATCTTGTTGCCCTCGGCGAGGCCGAACTTCACGCCCCAGCAAAAGAAAATGCCAATGTCATTTCCCTCAAGGCGATTGTTGCGCATGACGGGGCGCTGCGAGCCGGAGCCGGGATGCAGTCCCAGATTCGCGTTGCCGGTGCTGTGGCAATTCTCCACCACGACATCGTGACAGATCTGCCAACTGATGCCGTCGCCATTGTAGTGGCGCGCCGTCACTCCACGGAACGCAAGGCGGCTGCAGTCCTGCGCAAAAATGCAGCCGGCATAATTTCCATCCAGCAAAGTGTTCTTCGCCTTGTTACCGTCGAGGGTGATGTTCTCGACAACGGCATCGGAAATCTCTTCGCAATTGATCAGCGGAAAAAGTGTGGAGACATTCGCCTCGCCGAGTTGCCAGAAATTCTCGCGCAACGGCCGGTCGAGTTTGAAGCGGTTGCCATCGCGCGCCACGAGCGTGCGCTTGCAGTAATCCGGGCCGGTCTTGTGCGCGTTCTTGGTCTTGAGACAAACCCCGTCGCCGATGCGAAAGCCACTGGCATCGGTCAGCGTGATCTCTTGATCGTACCAATCACTGTCAGCCGCGAGCTTGGTGGTGACGGAAGGTTCCTTGATGAGAATCGTGTCCTGCCCCGCGCCCAGCAACCGGACGCGCGAAGCCAGATGAACGGCATTGCGCAGGCGATAGGTGCCCGGCAACACGCGCACCGTGCCGCCGCCCAGTCGCGCCACATAAGCCACCGCTGCCTGCAATGCCTTGTCGTCGGTGCCCACCAAGTCCGCGTCGCGCGGCCCAACGGTGATGGTGAGGCGACTGGCCCAATTCGGTTCAACGGCAGCGTCGCCCGAAGTTGCGCGCGGTCGCGTGACAGCCGGCCGTTCCTCTGCCCGCAATCGCGCAGCAAATGAACCGACCGCAGCAAACGCGGCGGCGGTTGTCGTGAGAAAGCGGCGGCGGTTGGCGATAGGTTCAATCGTGTTCATGGCAGCGTGGGTTGATTTGGGTTGGAGCTTTTATAGGCGCGCGGCGCGGGCGTGTAAAGTGTGCGCGGCCGCTCGCATCTTGCCACTGCTGCCGCCTTTGGCTACGGTGCGCCGCGCAAGCACGGAAACTTTTATGGCTTATCTCAACGACAATTATCTCAAGCTCAAGGCCGGTTATCTTTTCCCGGAAATCGGCCGGCGCGTGAAGGCATTCTGCGACGCGAATCCCGACGCGGCGCAACGGCTCATCCGTTGCGGCATTGGTGATGTGACGGAGCCGTTGCCGCTCGCCGTCACCGCCGCGCTGCACAAGGCGGTGGATGAGATGGGCGCGCGCGCGACGTTCAAAGGTTACGGCCCCGAGCAAGGCTACGACTTCCTTCGCGCGGCCATCGCGAAGAATGATTATCGCGATCACGGGATTGATGTGGCCGACGACGAGATTTTCGTGAGCGACGGTTCCAAGTGCGATTGCGGCAACATCCTCGACATCCTCGGCGGCAAAAACAAACTCGCCATCAGCGATCCCGTGTATCCCGTGTACGTGGACACGAACGTGATGGCCGGCCACACCGGCGAGGCGAACGAGGCCGGCGCGTACGGCAAGATTGTTTATCTCCCCTGCCGCCCGAGCAACGGTTTCATCCCCGAGCCGCCGAAGAAACACGTGGACGTGATTTATCTTTGTTCGCCGAATAATCCCACCGGCGCGGCCGCCACGCGCGAGCAACTCGAGGCGTGGGTGAAGTACGCGCTCGAGAATAATTCCATCATCCTTTTCGACGCCGCGTACGAGGCGTACATCAGCGAGCCGGGCATTCCGCATTCCATCTACGAAATTCCCGGCGCGCGCGAATGTGCCATCGAGTTCCGCAGCTTCTCCAAGAACGGCGGGTTCACCGGCACGCGCTGCGCGTTCACTGTCGTGCCGAAATCGCTCAACGCGCAGACGAAGTCCGGCGAGACGAAGCCGCTGCACCCGCTCTGGAATCGTCGCATGACCACGAAGTTCAACGGCGTCTCGTACATCATCCAGCGCGCGGCCGAGGCGCTTTACTCAGACGACGGCAAGGCGCAGGTGCGCGCGCTCATCGAACATTACATGGGCAACGCAAAGGTGCTGCGCACCGGCGCGCGCAAGGCTGGGCTGAAAGTTTTTGGCGGCGTGAACGCGCCGTACATTTGGGTGCGCACGCCGAAAGGCGTCACGAGCTGGCAGATCTTCGACAAGATTCTCAACGGAGCCAACGTCGTCATCACACCCGGCAGCGGCTTTGGCTCCAAGGGCGAAGGCTTCTTCCGCATCTCCGCCTTCAACAGCCGCGCCAACGCCGAAGAAGTCGCCCGTCGTCTGCAGGCGTTGAAGTGGTAGCGGCGAGCGTCTGCGGTGGGCAACTCACGGGAACGTGTCGCCCAGCGGACGTGTGTTGTCCAGCTTCGCGTCCTTGCCGGCGGCTGGCGCGTAGAAAATCACCGGCGCGACGATGCCGCCGGTGCCCAGTTCGTTCACCACGTCGTTGACCACGCAGAAGGTGATGTGGTTGGGCGCACCGGCGCGCACCGCCTCCGTCACGTCCATCTCAAAGGGATAAAACGCCGCGCCGTGACTGATGCCGATGGGCTGCCCGTTGACCCACACCTTCGCCTTTTCATCCACGCCGCCGCACCAGAGGAACACTCGCTGCCCTTTGAACTGCGCGGGCACCTCCACCGTCTGGCGGTACCACGCCAATCCTTTGTAGTAGCGCAGCCCTTGATGGCTCCACGAGGCGCTGGAGGTTTTTAACTTCTGCCAGTTGCCACCACGGATCTCCTCTCGCCACAGGCCGATGCCTTCGCCCACCCTCGGCGGGTCGATGAGGAAATCCCACTCGTCGCGCGCCGCAGCGACCAGACGGTTGCCGCCGGTGACGCGCGCGAAACCCTGCTCAGTGGCCGGCCGGTAGAAGCGTTTCATGTAATTGACGTAGGTGCTGAAGCGCCCCGCCGACACCATCGCCACCGGCTTCTGCGCCATCAACTCTGCGGCCACCGCATCCATCTGCACCAGCGCGCGCTGTGCTTCGGCGAAATCCACACGGGTGCGGGCGTCCATCATCGCCACGAACAACTCGAGCATGTCGAAGGTCTGCCGCACCATGCGCACGCGCGCCTCGTACACGCCACGACCGGCAGCCAGCTTGGCGCCTTCATCGAGCAGGCGACGCGCTTGGGCGCGCAGCGGCGCGGGATAAAAATGTGGCATGTCCCACGCCGAGCCGGTGCAGTCGGGGCTGTCCCGCAGCGCCGCGTCCATCAACCCGACATACCGGCCCATCGGCACGGCAGCGGGGCCGAAGAATTTCTCCGCGAAGTCCGCCAGCAACGCGTCCACATCCGCCTTGTGATCCCACATCAACCGCGCCGCGATGTACATCGAGGGCAACTGCGGGCCGTAGTTGGGAAAGGTCTCCACGCGCCAGCCTTTGACACCCAGCGCGTGGCATGCGGGAATCTCGTCGCGCAGCCGGTGCACGATGATGAACGGGAATCCCGGGTCCGCCAGATTGCTCCAGTAACCGCGGTCGTACAATTCGGGCAACAGCTTGCCCCATTCCTGGTACAACCAGCGCGCGTAGCTTTTCTCCGGCGCCACCGGATTTGAAAACCCGTGCACGCGATCCAGTGCGATGGGCGCCAGCGCCCCAGTGATGCGCGGGTTGGGTTTCCAACGCACCGGCGGGCGCATGTAGGAATGGTAGATATAGAAAGCAATTTTCGTGTCTGGAAAATCTGCGGCCAGTCCCTCCAACACTTGGTTGAAAAACCAGATGTACCGGTCCGTCACCGCCGGTTCGCCGGAGAAGGGATCGAAATCCCCGCCGTCGAGCGCACGACATTTGTCGCACTCACAAAACCCGCGCCCGTCATTAGGCCCCATGCCGATGATCGGCCCGCGACCTTTGGCGCGCATCTCGCGCACGCGCACAATCACCTGCTCCAACAACTTCGGGTTGGAGAGGCAATGCTGGCGCGCACTGCGCTGCCCTTTGATGAGCGCAAATAATTCCGGCTCGGCCTTGAACGTCGGCCCAGGCAAACCGTGCGCCCCCGGAAACACCGGCCCGCCGCAGCGCAGGCGCACCTGCCAATCCCGGTCCGGCATTTGGAACCAGCGACTGGCGAAGGACGGCGCCTGCGCAATCTGCTGCTCGGCCACCGTCACGGTTTTCATCGCAGGCAACACCGTGCCCAACTCGCCGGGCATGAACCAGCGCACGCCCAACTGCTCCAGCAATTCCATCACCCCAAAGACCGTGCCCATCTCACGCCCCGCCACCCGCACCTGATCTTTCGTGACGTGAATGGCGAACGTGCCGGGGAACGGGCTTTTGGCTTCGATGACTTTCTCCAACGCCGCCGCGCGGCCCAGACGCACCACGGCGATCCCCGCGCGCCGACTGCGCTCCAGCAACCCCGGCAAATCCTGCGGCGCCACATTCGTCGTGGCCAACTGCGCGCCGGAGATTTTCCCGATGTGCACGCCCAGCTCATCGGCCGCCAATTTTTCCGCAGCATCCGGCTCCTGCGGCAACACGATCAGCGCAGTGGGCTTGCCTTCCTTCACCAACACAGCCGCCGTGGCAGTGGTGCCCATCCAAACCAGCGACACGACAACGCAGAACGCAAAACGCAGCGGGGAGTTCATACTCAAAACCTAACCCAACGCCACCGCCGATGAAAAGGCAGGAATTGCGCCCCGTGATCCCCTGCGGCGGGCGATATGGCTCACTACAGATGTGGCATCTTGCGCGCCTCAAGCAGTACTCGACAGGCACGGGGCGTGCCCGCACCATGCGCCCGCATGAACCCCGTCCTCCTATTGCTGCTTGGCTTGGGCGTGGTGTTGGGTGGAATTTTGGTGCTGCGACTGCATGCGTTTCTCGCGCTCTTCATCGGTGCAGTGGTGGTGGCGATGGCCACGCCTGTAGAAAGTGTGCTGCAATTCCACACTGACCGTTTGGAGCGCGAGTGGCGCAAGTCGGTGAAGAAAGAAGCGGAGGACGTGAAGCCCCCGCCTGTGGATATCAACGCGTCCACGCAAGCCGTCATACAGCAGCAAGCGCGGGCGGAGGCCGGTAAGCCTGCCTTGCAGCGGATGGCCGATGGATTCGGCAGCACCTGCGCGAAGGTCGGTTTTCTCATCGCGCTGGCGAGCATCATCGGCCGTTGCCTTTTGGACAGCGGCGCGGCGGACCGCATCGTGCGCGCCGGACTTGCCGTGCTGGGGCCGGGCGGCGCGCCGTTGGCATTTTTAGTCAGTGGCTTTGTGCTGGGCATCCCGGTTTTTTTCGAGGGCGTCTTCTTGCTGGCCATTCCGCTGGCCAAAGCCATGTGGCTGAAACTGCGCAAAGATTATCTGCTCATGGTGCTGGCCATCATCGCCGGCGGCACGATGACGCACTCGCTGGTGCCGCCCACGCCAGGGCCGCTCTTCGTGGCTAAGGAAATGGGGCTGGGGTTGGACGTGATGATCTTTGGCGGACTGGTGGTGGGCGCGTTCACCAGCACCGCGGGATTTCTCATCGCGCACTGGCTGAACCGGCGCATGGTGATTCCACTGCGCGACACGCCGGAGATGTTGGCGCGGCTGGAGGAACTGTCCGCGCGCCCGAATGAGCAGCTGCCGCCGCTGTGGCTTTCGATGCTGCCCATCGTGTTGCCGCTGGCGCTGATCGGCATCGGGGCTTCGGTGTCAAACACCGGCCTGCCGGGGCTGGACGCGTCCATCAATTTTCTGGGCAATGAAAACGTCGCGTTGGCCACGGGGGCGTTGCTGGCGCTCTTCACCCTGCGCGAGGCCAGTGGCCAGAACCTCTCGCTCAATGCGCGGCTGCAGCCGGCCTTTGAAGAGGCCGGGCCGATCATCCTCATCTGCGCGGCGGGTGGCGCGTTCGGCGCGGTGCTGCAACAGACGGGCATCGGGCCGCACATCAAAGAGGCCGCAGCGCGGATGCTCACCTCCAATCTCTGGCTCTTGCCGCTGGCCTTCGGGGTGACGGCGCTCATCCGTGCGGCGCAAGGCTCGGCCACGGTGGCGATGATCACCTCGGTGGGCATCGTCGGCGGATTGGCCTCGGCCGATCAACTGGGATATCATCCGGTGTACTTGGCGCTGGCGATTGGCTGCGGCTCCAAACCGTTTCCGTGGATGAACGACAGCGGCTTTTGGGTCATCAGCAAGATGAGCGGTATGACAGAGATGGAAACGCTCAAGACATTTTCGCTGAGCCTCACGTTGATGGGGTTCGTCGGATTGGGCGTCACGATGCTGGGCGCAATCTGGTTCCCCTGCGTTTGAATATGAAGACCAACCTCACCAAGGCCAAACTGCGCGCGGGCGAGACGGTGCATGGCGCATTCTTCCGCACGCCTGACACGAGCCTCATCGAGTTGCAGGGATTTCTGGGCTGGGATTTTCTGGTGCTCGACGGCGAACACGGCACGTTGCAGCCGCGCGACATCGAGGATCAAGCGCGCGCCTGCGAACTGCGCGGCCTCACCGCCATCGCGCGCGTGACCCACAATGATGCGCCCACGATTCTGCGATTCATGGACACGGGCGCGCAGGGCGCGCACATCCCTTTCATCAACACCGCCGACGATGCCGAGCGCGCAGTGCAGTCCATCAAGTATCATCCGCGCGGCCAGCGTGGATTGGCCGGCATCCGCGCCGCGGAATTTGGGCGCGGTGCGCCGCTCTCCGAATATGTCCAGCAGGCCAACGCCGAAACGCTGGTGGTGGCGCAGATTGAAACCGGGCAGGCCATCGAACGACTGCCAGAGATCGTCAAGGTGGACGGTGTGGATGTGGTGTTCATCGGGCCAAATGATTTGGCGCACTCGCTGGGTCACGCGGGCAACATTGGCCACGCTGACGTGCAAGCGGCCATGCAGCGCATCGCCGACATCGTGCTGGCCAGCGACAAGGTGCTGGGATTGATGGTGTATGACAGCGTGGGCGCGCGGCTCTGGCGCGAACGCGGCGCGCGCTACATCACCGTGCCGTTCGAGTCGGTGCTGTGCCCGGCCGTAAAACATTATCTGCAAGACGCCCGCGGCTGATGAAACACTGGATCCTGATCTGTCTGCTGTGGGTTCCAATTGGGGTGGGCGCACAGACGTATGATTTGGTGATCGCCCACGGCCGCGTGCTGGATCCTGAGACGGAACTGGATGCCGTGCGCCATCTGGGAATCAGCGGCGGGGTCATCCGCGCCATCTCCGCGACGCCGTTGCAAGGACGCCAAGTGATCGACGCCAAGGGTCTAGCCGTCGCGCCGGGCTTCATTGATCTGCATCAGCACGGACAGACGTTGGCGGATTATCACTTCAAGGCGATGGACGGCGTGACCAGCGCGCTGGAATTGGAAGTGGGCGCGGCGGATGTGGATCTGTGGTACCGCGTGCGCGAAGGCAAATCGCCCATCCACTTTGGCGTGAGCGTTGGGCACATCCCCGCGCGCATGTCGGTGCTGGGCGATCGCCCCACGTTCCTGCCCGGTGCCGCCAGCAAGGCTGCGCGCGAGCCGGCCACGCCCGAGCAGGTGGCGCAGATCCGCGCGAAGCTCGAGGAGGGACTGCAGCGCGGCGCCATCGCGGTGGGGTTTGGACTTCAATACACTCCGCAGGCCAGCCACTGGGAGGTGTTGGAATGTTTTGCGGCGGCGGCGAAGTTCAAAGCCTCCTGCCACGTGCATGTCCGCAACAAAGGCGATCGCGGCACGCAGAATATTTTCTCCGCGCTGGAAGAGGTTGTCGCGGCCTCGGCCATCACGGGTGCGCCGGGGCACATCGTACACATCCAAGCCTCGGGCATGCGCTCCACGCCGCGGTTGCTGGAGCTGATCACGCAGGCGCGCAAGAACGGCGCGGACATCACCTGCGAAGTGTATCCGTACACCGCCGGGATGACGGATATCAGCTCTGCGATTTTTGACCCGGGCTGGATGGAACGCGACGGGATGGATTACAAAGACCTGCAATGGGGCGCGACGGGCGAGCGGCTCACCAAGGCCACCTTCGAGCAGTTCCGCAAGACGGGCGGGCTGGTCATCGCGCACAGCAATCCGGAGCCGCTCGTGCGCCAAGCGTTGATACATCCGCTGACGATGATCGCCAGCGACGGGCTGCCCGGTCATCCGCGCAACGCCGGCACCTACGCGCGCATGCTGGGCGTGTACGTGCGCGAGAACAAAGATTTGCCGCTGATGCTCGCGCTCAAAAAATGCAGCCTCATGCCCGCGCAACGGCTGGAGGCGCGCGTGCCGGCGATGAAAAACAAGGGGCGCATCAAGGTGGGTGCGGATGCGGACTTGGTTCTCTTCGACGCAGACAAGGTGCGCGACCAATCCACCTACGCCGACGCAGCGCGGTTCTCCACGGGCATCCGCTACACGCTCGTCAACGGCGTGGCGGTGGTGAAAGAGGGCCAACTGCAAAAGGATGCAATGGCCGGCCGCGCCGTGCGTGCGCCGGTGCGGTGATGGGCGGTCACTTCTTGGCAGCGTCGAGCAGGTTCACCTTCGTACGTTGCCGCGTCAGTTGCAGCACCTGCGCGGGTGTGAGGATGCGGGAGATGTTCAGATAGTCAGGCTGCTCTTTGTCCGTCGCCGGATATCCTTTCAAGTGGATCTGCGCCACGCCTTGGGCGAACACCGCCGCCAGCGCCGTCTGACTGGCCATCCCGTTGTAGCCCCACAAATCCAGCGGCGCGGATTTGCACTGCGGCAGCGTGCGCAGCGCCTCAATGCCGCGTTGCACATCCCACACCTGCATGCCCGCCAGCGTCTGGCCCAGCAGCATGAACCGGCGGCGCGTGTGGGTAAGATGCCGTTCGTTGCGGGTGAGCGCGGTCAGACCCACGCCGCGCGGCAACAGCACCGCGTACACCTCCGCGTGGTTGCGCACGTGTTCCATCTGTTTTTGCATCGCGGCCTTGGCCTGCGGCGTCACAGGCGCATCCCCCGCGATGCCGGCTTGCTCCAGTTCTTTGGCCCACACAGCGGCAAAAGCGGGGCGGCCCAGTTGCAGATATTTCTGCCATTCTTCTTCGCCGAGAATTTCCAGATGGATGCGCTCGGGTTTTGCCAGACCTTCCCGCGCGGCGAGGTACAGACGCAGTTGCACGCCGTCTTGACTGGTGAAGTCGTGACCGGAAAACACCACGCCTTCCTGCCGAGTTTCAAACGCCGTCCGCATGCCCAACGGGCCGGGTGCCTGCGGCCAGCCGCCAAAAGTTTTCAGGCGCAGATCAGCCAGCACGCGGTCGGTGTGCAACGGATAGCTCTCATCGGCACGGCGCGTGAACGTCTCTTGGATCACGGTGTTGCGCTCGTCCTTAGGCAAGTCGGCGAAGACCTTGAGTTGCGGGGGCGTGAACAATTTGGTCGCGTCCACCTCGATGGGGCGCACCTGACCGAGCAGGTGTTTATCAAACCAACGGAAGGCGGGCACGCGCAGCTCTTGCGTGTCCAAGTGGCCGCCGGGCGTGATGACCAGCCCCAGCTTATCCTTCGCGCCGTGCAGCTCGTAGATGCGGCGCACCTGATTAAACACGCGCACCACGCCGTCCAGCGGGAAGATGCGGTCGTCGTCGGTGTTGAGAATCAACAATGGACGCGGCGCAACGAGCGCGGCCACCTGCGCGAAATCCCAGCCGTACGTGTTCACGTGGAACATGCAGTCGCAGTGGCCCTCCACCACGCCGTCCACCACATGGTTCTGCAGATCGGTGATGCCCGCCACGGGCGCGGCCACTTGGATGCGTTCGTCGAGCGCAGCGATCCACCAACTGTACGCGCCGCCACCGCTGCGGCCGGTGACGCCGATGCGCGTCTTGTCCACGAAATCCTGCGTCTCCAGAAAATCCAGCGCGCGGATGCAGTTCCACGCCTCCACCCCGGCGGAGGAATAGCCGCGCGAATTCCACCACCACATGTTCTTGTTATGGGTGCCGTGATGGATGCCCTCGATCTCCCCCAGTTGCAGCGTGTCAATCGTCAGGCAGACATAGCCGTGCCGCGCGAACCACGCACCGTGATGCTGGTAGCCCGCCTTGTTCCCGAAGCTGACCTGATTGGTCTTCACCAACGCATGACCGCACACATACAAGATGGTGGGCGCGGGCTTGGTGAGATTTTTGGGCACGTACAGATTGGCCGTGACGTACAGGCCGGGCATGGATTGAAAGTGCAACTTGCGCACCTCGAACGCCTCGTGCTGCGTAACGCCGGTGACGGTGGGGTTCAACTTCGTCTTGGGCGGCAGCGGATCCAGCCCGAGCATCTCGAACAGTTGCTGGCGATAGCCGCCCTTGCGCGCGTTCCAATCCTCCAACGTCTTGATGTCCGCTAGACTGCGCGCGGAGACCTTGGCTGTCTCGCGCCGGAAATAATCGGCAAACATCTTGTCGCCGGGCGTCTTCAATTCTGCAGCAACCGCGCTCAGCGTCAGCGCCACACACAGGAATAGGTATCGAATCATAATTTCTCCTCGAGTGCTTTTCGCAAATCCTCACAATCCATCTCCATGCCTTCGGTGATCTTGCGCCGGATCATCCCGTTGAACAGCCGCAGCACGATGCCTTTGGGCTGCCATTGCATGCTCGCCGCAATCTCGGTGACGCCGAGCGATTCAGCGAACGTGAAGTGGGTCGTCCAAAGCGTGCCGCCCGCCTCCGACTCAATCGCCCAGCTTTTGTCCGGCGTACATTCGGTGACGACAAATTCCATCCATTGTTCTCGTCCCCCCACCCGGCGCAACTCCCGCCAGCGATCGCCCACGGCGCTGCCCGTGCCACGGAGCACCTCAATCTTCTTGATCGCCTGCATCCACGTGGGCGCTTGGGCAACGCCCGTGAACATGGCAAACACCCGGCCAACCGGCGCGCGAAAGCTCTTGCTGTGGGTCAACGTCTCCATGATTTACTTGCGCCCGATGCACCAGAGCGCGCGGTGGGTGCGGATGAAAATGTCGCCGTTGGAAATCGCGAGGGAAGCGTCGGTGTGCTCTTTGAGCGAGTTGGTGGCCAGATGTTCGTACTTCGCGCCCGCTGCAAAGACGAGCGTCGTCCCTTGTCTGTCCGCGATGTAAATCCGTCCCGCAGCATACACTGGCGAACCCCACGCATCGCTGCCGCCGGGGCGCTGCTCAATCTGGCTTTTCCAAAGTTCCTTCCCCGTCTTCCATTCATAGCAGGCGGGAGCGACGCCGTTATAGGTGTAGAGGTGCTCACCCGCAATCACAGCGGTGCTGATGTACATGGCCGCGACGCGGTGCGGAAGCAGTCCCTTGCTGATGTCGCCGCTGCCACCGAGTTTGACGAGGCTGGCGCCGAAAACCGCATTCCCCTCAACGTGGAGCGGTGAATGATAGCAATAAGTGCCGCCCACTTTGGCCGACCAGATTTCTTTGCCGGTCTTCGGGTCGTACCCTTTGAGCCGATGCGGCACGGCGAAGATGAGGTGATCCTGATCGCCCACCTTGGCAATGAGGGGCGTGCTCCATGTGCCAAGAAATTTTCGGCTGGTGATGCCCGTGTCGCCATCCAGTTCCGGCTGTTCCCAAACTTTCGCGCCGGTCTTCTTGTTGACCGCGAGAAGGAACTGCCGCGCGCCGGGACCGCACCAAACAATGCACAGGTCGCCGTAAAGAATGGGCGAGGAAGCCGTGCCCCACAGGTGTTCGAGTTTGCCGACGTCGTATCGCCAAAGTTCTTTGCCCTCGAAATCATAACAGACCAAGCCCGCCGAGTTGTGACTGGCAATCACGCGCTCCCCATCGGTCACTGGCGACGCGGCAGAGAAAGGATTGGTGGGATGCGTGATCTCCGGTTCCTTGTAAATCACATCGCGCTGCCAGAGGAGTTTGCCGTCCGCACGATTGAAACACAGGACCGAGCGCTTCTCGGCAATCGCATGGCCGCCCGCCGAGGAACCCCCCGCGAAATTGTCGGGCACCTTCGGCGGCCAGAGTTTCAAATCGCCAGCCTGCGTGATGAAGACTTTATCCCCCCAGATGACGGGAGTGGAATTGCCGCGCTCCGACAAGGGCACGCGCCATTTCACATTCTCCAGCGCATCCCATTTGAGCGGCAGCTCCTTTTCTGCACTGACCCCGTTGCCTGTCGGTCCGCGCCACGCCGGCCAATTTTCCGCGCGCAGCGATGTGATGCCACTCGCGATCAACAGCCCGCACAGGAACTTTTTCATGGCCCTATTTTTTCTGGGCGATGCACCAGAGCGCGCGGTGCGTGCGGATGAACAGCTCGCCGTCCGAAGCAGCGATGGAGGAATTGCTCGGCTCACCCAACGAGTTGGTGGCGACCAGCTCAAAGTTCGTGTTGGCCTTGAACACGAAACATTCGCCGCCCTGCGTGATAGAGTAGCAGTGGCCGTCGGCCAGCATCACGCTGCTCCAGTTGGTGCCGCTGCCGGCCTTGGCAGGCAGGCGCTCGTTCCAGACCGTGACGCCGGTTTTAAGATTGAGGCACATCGCCGTGCCGGGATCGTTGTGGATGTAAATGTGTCCTTCGTGCACCACGCCGGAGCCGATGCGCTGCGGCGAATTGCGCTGGTGCCACACGCGATGCGTCTCGGTGACATCGCCTTTGCCGCCTGTGCGCACGGCCAATCCCATCCCGCCGAAGCCGCCCATCCCCACCGCGATGCCATCGCCATGCAACGGCGAGGTGTACACCAGCGGGTTCAATCCTTTGGAGGTCCAATTTTCCTTGCCCGTCTTGGGGTCGAGCGAACACAGGCGGCCGGGCCACGACATCAAGAGCGCTTCCTTGTCGTTGTCCTTGAACAGCACGGGCGTCGTCCACGAGCCAATGTACGTTTTGCCTTGGTTTCCTTTTTCGCCGCCTTGCGGATGTTGATAGCCGGTGGCCTCATCATTTTTCCAAATCGTCTTGCCGGTCTTTTTGTCGAAGGCGATGAGCGAGGTCTTGTCATTGGGACCAAAGTTGAGCAGGCACAAGTCGCCGTAAATCACCGGCGACGGCCCCGAACCCCAGATGTGATGTTGCAGACCCAAATCGCGGCGCCAGATTTCCACGCCTTCCATGTCGAAACAAAACAAGCCCGCCGAAGCGAAGCAGACGATGACCCGCTCGCCATCCGTGGCCGCAGAGCCGCTGCAAAAAGGATTGGTGCCGTGCGAGGGCTCGCGCTCCGCGCCCTTGACCCCCGCGCGCCACAGCTCGCGCCCGTTCTCGCGATCCAGACAAAGCAACATGCGCTCGGCGTTCACCGGCTGCGTCACGAACACGCGCTTGCCCCAGACGACGGGCGTGGAGTTGCCGCGCTCCGGAAGTGCCACGCGCCATTTCACATTCTCTTTCGCGCCCCATTTGAGCGGCAGTCCTTTTTCCGTGCAGACCCCGTCGCCCGTCGGCCCGCGCCACGCCGGCCATTGCGCCGCGTGCACGGTGCAGGTGAGAAAGCCCAGCCACAAAGTCATCTGGAGAGTGCGCATGAAAATCACCGTAGCAGGCTCGTTCAACCTGTCCAGCCCCGCGCTGACATTGACGCCCCGTGCCGTTTCCTATCCAATGCGCCCGCCATGCCCGACGACGCCTTGCAGCACGCCGCCGCCTCGTTGGGATTGGGCAGTATTCGGCGGCACATTTTTCTCTGCGCCGATCAGACCGAGCCTCATTGTTGCACCAAAGAGGATGGCTTGGCCGCGTGGGCTTTTCTCAAGCAACGCCTCAAGGAACTGGGGTTGACCGGCCCGCAACCGCTGGTCTATCGCACCAAAGCCAACTGCCTGCGCATCTGCACGCGCGGACCGATCGCCGTGATTTACCCCGAAGGCGTCTGGTACCACACCTGCACGCCCGCGGTGCTGGAACGCATCATCCAAGAACACCTCATCGGCGGGCGCATCGTGGCCGAGCACGCCTTTAACACCAACCCGCTGCAGCCTGTCGCATGAATCAAACCCCTCTTGAAAGCCCCGGCGCCGCACCGCGCAAGGAAGCCGAGAGCCTCCGCGAACTTTCGCCGCAGCAATGGAAGTCGGGCATCGCCGCGTGGCTGGGCTGGTTCTTTGACGGGCTGGATATGCACCTGTACACGCTGGTCGCTGCGCCGTTTGTCATGTATTTGGTGCAGGCCAGCGCGGTCACGGATTTAGACGTCAAAGAAAAAAGCTCGTGGATTCAGGCCGCCTTCCTCGTCGGCTGGGCGTTGGGCGGCGGGTTCTTCGGCTACATCGGCGACCGCATCGGGCGCGCGCGCGCGTTGAGCCTCACCATCCTCACCTATGCCGTCTTCACCGGCCTCTCGTTCTTTGCGGAGACGTGGTGGCACTTGATGATCTTTCGTTTCGTGGCAGCGCTGGGCATCGGCGGGGAATGGGCCGTCGGCTCCACGCTGCTCTCGGAGACGTGGCCCAAAAAATGGCGCCCGTGGATTGCCGCAGTGCTGCAAGCCGGCGTGAACATCGGCGTGCTCTTCGCCTGCCTCTCAGTGTATCTGATGGCTGACCTGCACCCGCGCTACGTCTTCCTCGTTGGCATCGCCCCCGCGCTGATTGTGTTCTGGATTCGCCGCAACGTGCCCGAACCGGACGAATGGCAGGCGGCCAAGAAAAAATCCACCGTCACTCCCGGCGTGGCCGCCCTTTTTGCGGCGGACATCCGGCGCACCACACTGGTCATCATCGGCGTCTGCGCCACCTCACTCACGGCGTGGTGGGCCTTCATGTTCTGGCAGGCGCAACACCTGCGCAACCTACCCGCGTTGCGCGCAGAGATGATGAACAACGGCGCAGAGGTCGAGAAAATCGTGGCGCGTACTTTTGCGCTGACTATCGGAGTCTCCATCGTGGGCAATTTCTTTTGCGGCTGGCTGGCGCAGCGGCTGGGCTATCGGCGAGCCATCGCCATCATGTGCGCGGCCTTCTTTGTCACCATCCAATGCACCTTCCAATGGGATCACGATTGGCGCACGCTCAGCACCTATTGGTTCCCAGCCGTGGGATTCTGCTCGGGCATGTTCGGGCTGTTCACGATGTGCCTGCCACCGCTTTTCCCGGTGCTCTTGCGCACCACTGGCGCGGGCTTCTGCTATAACATCGGACGCATCGCCGCAGCGGCGGGCACGGTGCTCTTTGGCCTATTCGCCAAGGTAGGCGACTTCAAAACCGCGCTGCTCTACGCGAGCCTGCTGTTCATCCCCGCGACCGTCTTTGCGATGTTCATCCCCGAGCCTGAAGACCACGCTCCCTGACTTGGGCTGCATCAACCGCGCAGGCCGACTTGATCCATCAGCTTGGCCGTTTGCGTGTACGCTTCGGTGACCCAATCCACGATGCGTTTGGGGTCGGGCGAATATTCCAGCTCGATGGAGACCACGCCGTCAATTTTCAGTTCCTTGATGGCCTGCAGGTACGGGGCGAACTTCACCACACCGCGTCCGGGCGGCAGGTCGCCGTGCACTTTGCCGTCGCAATCGGAAAGATGCACGTGGATGGCTTTGCCTTTGAGCGCGCGCAGATCAGCGGGCGAGGTGTCGCTGAGAACGAGGTGGCTGATGTCGATGTTCGCGCGCACGCGCGGGTGATTGCATTCGTCCACGAAGCGCACCATCTCGCCGACGTTGTGGAGCAGGCTCAAGCGGAACGGCTCTAACTCCAGCGCGATGTCCACGCCGCGTTTGCCCGCGTAATCGCCGAGGCGACGGCAGGTCTCGATGCCCCACTGCCACTGCGCGGCGGGCGGGATGACTTCGCGTTGCCAGATGTATTCGCCGAGCACCAGCAGGATGTTGTGCGCGCCCCACGTGTGCGCGAGGTCGATGAATTTCTTGCAGCGCGCCACGTGATACTCGCGCACGGGGTCGTTGAAATCAATCAACCCCACCGCCACGACCGGCAGCGAGATGATGGGCAAGCCCAGCTTGGTGGCGGTGTCACGCACGAGCTTGATTTCCTTTTTGGAAATGCCCTCGGCCTCGGTGAAGATGTCCACGCAATCAAAGCCGATGCGTGCGATGTGGCGCAGTCCCGTGGCGGTGTCCACACCGGCCTGCTGGAACGCGCTGTTGATGATGCCTAGTTTCATGGATGGGCGAAGCCTGCCTACATGGCGTGCAAAATCGAGCTTTTCTGTTATTGTCGCCCTCGACATGGCTACACGCATTCTGTTGGTGGACGTACAAGGAGGTTCACTGGCGGCCCGTGCGGCCAGCCTCACCCCCGAACGTGAAGTGGTCGTCTCCTACAATCTCGCCGAGGCCATCGCGTTGCTGAACCAGTTGCCTCCCTTTGCGGAGGTCCTCTGCACTTGCGGCAGCTCAGACGGTGATGGCATCGCGTTTCTGGCCCAGGCATTGGAATGCGCACCCAAGACCACACGCATCCTGCTGGTGCCGCACGACCATCTCGACGTGGTGTTTGAAGCCTTGAACCGCGACCACATCTTCGCCTTTCTGCCCGACGACTGTGCGCCCGAAACATTCCTGCATACCATTGAGTCCGCCGAGAAACAGTACGCCACCAACATGGCCGAGTCAGAGCTGCTGGAGAAAACCCTCAATGGCAGTCTGCAGCTTCTGAGCGAGGTGCTGGCGATGGCCGCGCCAAAACAGTTTGGCCGCAGCCAACAACTGCGCGAGTGCATCCATCATCTGGGCACGGAGATGAAGGCGGAGTCACTGTGGGAATTGGAGACGGCAGCGATGCTCGCGCCGCTCGGCTACATGACCTTGCCGCCGACCCTCCTGAAGAAATTGAACGCCGCCGAAGATCTCTCCCCCGAAGAGCAGCAGATCATCACGCGGTTGCCCGACACGACGAGCAAGCTCATCAACCATCTGCCGCGGCTCGAGCGCGTGGCCGAGATGATCCGTTTTCAAAACAAGGAATTCAACGGCAAAGGATTTCCGGAAGGCGCGGTCATGGGCGACCAAATCCCGCTGGGCGCGCGCATGTTGAAAGTGCTCAACGACCTGCTCGACCTCGAGGCGAAAAAGAAATTCAAGCCGACGGCACTGGCGATGATGAAGGATCGCTTCGGCGTCTATGACCCGGCCGTGCTGGAGGCCGCCCACACCTGTCTGGTGACCAAAGCGACCACACCGGACATGGTCGGCGTGCAAGAACTCAGCGCAGCGGACATCAAGGCCGGCCAACTCCTCATGGATAACGCCGAGACCAAGGACGGACTCATCCTCCTGATTGCTGGCAGCCGCATCTCAAAGCTGGGCATGGAACGGCTGCGCAATTACTCCGAGCTGGCCGTCCTCAAAGAACCGCTTTACGTGAAGTAAGCGTGCCCGCGTCAGGGATGCGCCGCACCGGTGATCTCGCTCAACGCCACCGAACGCCGCGCGGCCACACTGCGATAGGCCGCCTCCACCAACGCCATCGTGTTGAGATTGTCGCGACCACCGATGGCCGGTGCCGCGCCGGATTCCAGCGCGCACAGCAGTTGCGCCATCGTGCCGATGAAGGCGTCGGGGAACCAGCTCTCCGCCCAGCGCGGCTCGTTAAAACCCGCGTCGCCTTTGCGCGCCCAACGCATCGTGCTGGGCGTGGTGTACGGGTTTTGACACCAGCCGAGGTCGCCCATCGCCAGTCCATCCAATCCTTCGATGCGCCAGTGAATGCGGATGTCGGCCGGGCAACCTTCCTTCGCGGGGCCGGTCCACGTGTCGTCCAACGCCACGCAGCGCAGGCCGTTGTCCCATTCCAAGATGTACGCGGCGATGCCGTCGGCGTGCGGAAATTTCGTGCGCGGATCCGTGCGCACGCTGCAGAAAATGCGCGCCGGTTCGCCCTGCCGCGCAAACCAGTAGCGGAAACAATCCAGATGATGGATGGACATGATGCGCAGCGTCACCCAGCCCAGCTTGGATTGCCACGGCATCCAGTGCGGGATGCCGCGCATATCAATACTGGCCAGCACCGGCTCGCCCAGCACGTTTGCATCGAGCAACTGCCGCGCGGCAAACACGCTGGGGTCGTAGCGCATGTTCTGGTTCACCGCCAGCACGATGCCGGCGGCCTCGCACGCGCGCACGGCTTCCAGCGCCTCGGCGTAATCCATGCCCAACGGTTTCTGCGCGAGGATGCCCTTGACCGTGCGTCGCGCGCAGGCGGCTTTGATGAGTGCCAACTGCGCGTTGGGCGGCACGGCGATGTCGAGCACTTCGATGGACGGGTCGTCGAGCAAATGCTCGAACGAGTCGTGCACCTTGTCGATGTTGTGGCGCGCGGCGGCGCGCTCCGCATTGATGCGCGAGCGCGACGCGATGGCCACGGGATTAAAACCCGCCTTGCGATAGGCGACGAGATGGCAATCGCTGACGATGAACCCGCTGCCCAACACGCCAATGCGCCAGTCCAGGCGTCGCGGCGTCGGCGGGCGGATGTCGGGGTTCACGCCGCGCATGAAAGGCGAGCCGACGCGGTGTGGAAAGGAAAAACTGCGATCCTGCGGACGGCGCTGCGCGCGGCGTTTGTGGGGAAACCCAGTTACTGGGCGATGCCTTTGCCGGCACCCACGGTCTTGTCCACCGTCGGATTCCAGAACTCCGTGCCCTGCGCGAAAAGCCGCACGCCCATCTGCTTGATGGCCTCGTCGGGCAATCGTTCCAACGGCTCGTAGTTGGGATGATGCGAGGTCTTGTAGGGATTATTGTGGCGCGTGTTGTAGCAGCAGAGCAACGACCAGCGCGGGTTGGGCGACTTGTTCTGGTCGGACCGATGCAGTGTGTTGCTGTGAAAAAACAGCGCGTCGCCCGGCGCCATCTCCACATACACTAACTCCATGATCTTGGTCGCGGCGTCCACGCGCTCCGGATCTGCGCCGGTCTGATCGCCAAATCTCCCGTGCTCGATGCGTCCCATCAAGTGCGAGCCGCGCAACACTTGCAGGCAACCGTTCTCGCGCGTGTTGGGATCCACCGCGATGAACACGCTGCCCATGTCCGGAAAGAGACAACCGTTCATGTACCAGTAGCCGTAGTCTTGGTGCCACGACCACGCGCCGCCGGTACGCGGCTCTTTGATGCTCATCTTGGAATGGTAATGGTACACCTCATCGCCCAGCAGCCGTTCCATGCCGTCCACCAAACGCCGACTGCGCGCGATGCTCCCCCACAAATCCTCGCCCGCCTTGTTCCACAACACCAGTTGCGCGTTGCCGCCCTCGCCGTCCTTCAGGTCGTGGGCGTTCTGCTTGAACGCGTGATCGCTCTTGGCCGCCGTCTGCAGGATGCGCGCCTCTTCGGCATCAAACAGACCGCGCACCAACAGGTAGCCATCGCGCTGGAACTGCGCCACCTGTTCATCTGATAATGCTATGGAAGACATAGAATGAAACGTCCGATGCTGTGCCGACAGGTTGGGCGCCGACTGCGCGAAAGTCAAAGCCGTATCGGAACCCTTCGCCCGCAAAATGCGTTGACAATCTCGGGCACTAATTTAGTGATTGCCTCCAGTAAAGGATCGCCTGTCCTTGTCCCGCAACCTGTGTGACGTCCGAACAGTTACTGTTCCGCAGAGTCGTCTCATTCCGTCCCACGCCATTGGGAGCGGTGGATGCGGTGTTATCCACCCTCAAGCTCCAACCCGGCGACGTCGTCTGCGATTTGGGCAGCGGTGATGGACGGTTTCCTCATCGCCGCCGCGAAGCATGAAGGCGTCCGCGCGTTGGGCGTGGAGGTCGATCCCAAGTTGGTGGCCGTCACCATGAAAGCCGCAGCCGCAGCGGGCGTGGCCGATCGCGTCGAAGTGCGCTGCGGCGATTTGATGGTCGAAGATTTCTCGGAAGCCACCGTGGTCATCCTGTATCTGGTGATGGAACTGCACGCCCAGTTGGTGCCGCGCCTGCAAGCACTGCGCCCGGGCACGCGCGTGGTGGCCGTCGCGTTCCCCATCCCGGGCGTCACGACGTCGTTTACTTACAAGGCGCTGGTGCCGGAAGATCCGCAGCCCATCCCAGTTTACCAATACATCGTGCCCATGAAACCCGCGCACTAAGAACGCGCCCATGCCGGGCGTTCGCGCAGGTGATAAAGCATCTCGCCAGCCTTGCGCACGAGCAGCACGCCTTCATCTTCGCGGTTGGCGTAAGACTCCACATCAATCGCACGCCAGTCGGTGTAGCCCAGATTGATTTGGCGACAGGTCTCCTCGGGAATGCCCGTGGCCAGCGTCACGCGCGCGCGCGGGATTTCCCGGCCATCCACAAAAGCGCCGATGCCTTTGACGTGCGCGGAATGCGCGAGGATGCCCCACGGCAGGTGCTTGAGCTTTTCCCAATGCGCGCGCAAGTACGGCTCGCAGTGATAGCCCACCTCTTGGATGAGCTTGCCGTGCGTGTGGCTGATCGCGCGGATGTGCGGCCCGTAAATGATCAGCTCGCCGCCATCGGCCAGCACCGGCTCCAGCTTGTACATACATTTGCCGCCGACCCAAATGTCGTCGTACATCGGCGGTGCGCAGGAAAGGATAGTGTGGAACGGACGATCCTTGTGCACGATGTGTACCTGCGCCGAAAGATCACTGGCGGCGTCCCACGCTGTCTCGGGCGTCCCGTAGAAAAGTCCCGCCAACGATTTGTCCGGACGCACCACCATGGCCAGGCAACGTTTGTCCACGCTCACCATACTGCCGGCGCGATCCACCACGCGCCTCACCGCCGTCCATTTGCTGCCGATGATTTTGGGATTGGACACCACCGCGCCGAGCCAGTGGAAGAAGTTGAGCACCTCTGCGCCCGCCACGCCCGGGAAGAGATATTTGTTGCCGCCAGAAAACCCCACCACCTCGTGCGGGAACACCGGCCCGATGATGAGCAGGCGGTCGTAGTCAAACACCCGCCGGTTGATGGTGACCGGCACGTCCATCTCAAAGCGCCCCTCCGAAAGCGCACGAATCTCCGCCGCCGGCAGCACGCCCAGTTGGAGCAGCGCCGCAGGGTTGTCCCATTCGTGATTAAAAAACTGCACGCGCGCGTACCGCCCGCGCCGCTCTTCCAGCGTCATCTCCAGCCGCGTGCAGATGGCCTCCTCGCTCATCGGCGGATGCGTGCCCAGCGCCACCATCACGTCCAGCGACTGCGTCACCGCGCCCAGTCGCTCGTGCAACATCTTGAAAATCTGGCCCACCGGCGCCGTGCGCGTGGCGTCGGGAATGATCACCAACAATCTACGCCCGCGATGTTCGTCCACGGACATCGCCTGCGCCACCAGTGCCTCCACCTGCGCCGGTGCAAGCGATCCGTTCTCCGGTGCAATTTCAGAAATGGCTTTCATGTCAAATCGTCTGCGAAAGAAAGCCGCCGTCCACCACGATGTCCGTGCCGGTGATAAAACTCGCCGCCTGCGGGCTGGCCAAAAACACCGCTGCCCCGCCCACCTCCGCAGGCTGGCCAAACCGCCCCATGGGTGTGTGCCCCCAGATGGCCGCCGTGCGCGCCGTGGGCGTGCCGTCGTCATTGAAGAGCAGTTTGCGATTCTGTTCCGCCGGGAAAAACCCCGGCGTGATGGTGTTCACGCGCACACCGTGCGTTGCCCATTCGCGCGCGAGAAACCGGCTCAAGCTCAGCACCGCCGCCTTCGCCGCCGAGTACGCCACCACGCGCGACAGCGGCAGATGCGAGGTGACGCTGGCGATGTTGATGATGCTGCCCTTACGCCGCGTCACCATGCCCGGCCCGAATTCTTGGCAGGGCAACAATGCGCCGCCCACCAAGTTGAGATCAAACACTTCGCTCCACGCAGTCATCTGGATTTTCTCGAAGGGCCGATCCGCGGAGATCACCGCCTCGGGCTTGTTGCCGCCGGCGGCGTTGAGCAGCACCGTCGGCGCGCCCAACGCCTGCTCCACTGCGCGATGCGCTGCGTGCAGACTTTCCGGCTGCATCGCATCGCAGGAAAAAAACTGCGCGCGCCCACCTGCAGAAGTGATGGCGTCCACACAGATCGCGCCCCGATCCGCATGCCGTCCCAGCACCGCCACTGCCGCACCGGCCGCGCCCAACGCCTGTGCGCACGCGCCGCCCAACGCGCCCGTCGCGCCGATCACCACGGCCACTTCGCCTTTCAGGTCGAACAAATTCATGGCGCGATGGTGCGCAAGCTGCATGGAGCGGGAAAGCAAAAAGACGGAAAACCATTGTCGCCATGCCGTGCGCTGGGCTACCGTCGCGCCAGATGAGCGAGTTGCCCAAACCTGAAGTCATCATCACGCACGAGAGCGACCTGGACGGTTTTGTCGCCGGTCACCTGCTGCAGCGGCTGGCGCAGAAACTGTTTGACACCTCCGTGCCCTTGCAGGCTTGGAACTACACCAACTGGGAGCAGCGCAACCTGCGCGAGCGCACGGCGTGGGTGACCGATCTGAGTTTTACACCGCGCTTGGACAAGGCCGGCTGGGTGATCGTGGATCATCATCACACCGACACCAAGCCCCAGCACGCCCAGCTCATCCATGACGCCACCAAGTCCGCCACCCTGCTCTGCTACGAGCTGTGCGCGCAACACGGGTTGGGCAGCGAGAAGCTCGCGCGCCTGGCGCACCTGACCAACGTGGGCGATCTCTACCTCACCGCCGATCCGGATTTTGTGACCGCCGTGGATTACGGCGCGCTCATCAAACAGTATCTCTTCTGGAACATCCACGACTTGATCGGCGATGACTTGGAAGCGCTGGTGGATCATCCGTTGCTGGAAGTGGTGGCCACACGGCGGCGCGTGGAGAATCCGCTGGGCTACGCGTACAGCTTGAAAAATCTGACGCCGCTCAGCGACGTGGTTGCCGTGGTGGACACCGCCGTGGGCGACACCAACGCCATCGTGCATCGGTTGCTGGAAGAAAAAGCCGCGCCCCAACCGGTGCTGGCCACGCTGACATTGCGCGCGCGCACGGTGAGCGTGAGCCTGCGCAGCCGCAACGGCGAAGCACTGGGCGTCGCGCAGCGACTGCAAGGCGGCGGACATCCCAACGCAGCGGGCGCCACGCTGCCGCATACCATCCAGCGCATTCCCGACGCGATGGAATATCTGAAGCGGACGCTCGATCCCAAGACTGCTGCCGCCGGTAGTGGGCTTCAGTCGCTGGCCAGTGCCTTCGACAAATTGGGCGGCCAATAATTTCAGTCCGAAATCAGCCCGGCAACGTGCGCAGCCACTGCGCAAGTTTTGCCAGCGCCACAGCGCGGTGACTAATTTTGTTTTTTACTTCACCACTCAACTCCGCAAATGAGCGGTTAAAACCCGACGGAATGAATAGCGGGTCATAGCCAAAGCCACCCTGCCCCGATGGAGCGCGCGCAATCTTTCCTTCGCAGGCGCCATCGAACAGAAGGCACGGACCGCCGCTCAGTTGAACCACAGCGATGCAGCAGCGGAAGCGCGCGGCGCGTTGGACATCGGGCACATCGTTGAGAAGTCGCAGCAGCTTCGCGTTGTTGTCGGCATCACGGCTGTTGCCGGTGGCGTTGGTTTCCAAAGCAGCGAACCGCGCTGAATGCACACCGGGCGCGCCATTCAGCGCGTCCACTTCCAATCCGGAATCATCCGCCAACACCCACGCGACCGGATGCTGCCGGTGCACGCCGGGTTGTTGCGCCAGCCACTGCGCGAGGCTCGCGGCTTTTTTAGTGGCGTTGCCGGCGAAGGTGTCGGCGTCCTCGCACGCGACGGGCGCGCCGGGGAAATCGCGCAGGGTGAGCCAGTCCCACGGGCCGTCGCCGAGGATGCTGCGAATCTCCTCCACCTTGTGAAGGTTGCCCGTGGCGAGAATGAGGCATGGCATGCGCGGGACTGCTTATCGCACCGCGCACGGATTGGCAACGCCACGTGTGCCGCGCGTGGCGGCTTGTCAGGAGATTTGCACGCGATACGCTGGCGGCATGATTCGCCTCTGCCTTCTCGCTCTTCTGGTCGCACCGTTTGGGATGCACGCGGACAACTGGCCGATGTGGCGCGGCGCAACGGGCAGCGGCACGGCCAATGAAAAGGCGCTGCCGCAAAAATGGAACGCCACGAACAGCATCGCGTGGAAGATCGCGCTGCCTGATCGCGGCAATTCAACGCCCATCGTTTGGGGCGACAAGATTTTCCTGACGCAGCCGCTGGAGAAATCCAACGAGCGCGCGTTGCTGTGTCTGGATCGCCGTGACGGTCGCGTGCTGTGGCAGCGCACGGTGAAATATGCGGAGGCGGAGGAGTCGCACGAGGACAATCCTTTCTGCTCCGAGTCACCGGCCACGGACGGGGAGATCGTCGTGGTGACGTACGGATCGGCTGGGGTGTACTGCTACGATTTTGAAGGGCGCGAATTGTGGAAGCGCGACTTGGGGAAAATCCGATTCACGTGGGGCGCGGCCGCCTCACCGGTCATCCACGGTGGCATGGTGTTTCTCTACCGCGGCCCCGATCCGCAGGCGCATCTGGTGGCGTTGGACAAACGCACGGGCCGCACGGTGTGGCGCCGGGACGATCCGGCCATCGCGATTGAGGATCGCACGGACGGTTTCAAGGGCAACAAGAGCCGCGAATGGATCTGCTCGTACAGCACGCCCATCATCATCAAACATGGCGCGCAGGAGGAATTGGTGATGAGCCATCCGGGGCAGTTGCGCGGGCTGGATCCGGCCACGGGCGCGGTGCGTTGGTCGTGCGCGGGATTGAATCCGATGATTTATGCCTCGCCCATCGCGGGCGAAGACACGGTGGTGGCGATGGGCGGATTTTTCGGCACGTCGCAGGCGGTGAAGTTGGGCGGCAAAGGCGATGTGACGGCGACGCATCGGTTGTGGCAGACGGTGCGCACGCAGAACCGGCTAGGCTCGGGCGTGATTCACGCGGGGCATGTGTACGTGCTCAACACGCCGGGATTTGTGGAGTGCATTGAACTGAAGACGGGCAAGGTGGTGTATAACGAACGGCTGCGCGGCGCGGCGGCGAAGAATGAATCGTGGTCGTCCATGCTGCTGGCGGGTGACAAGATCTATATCCCCAATCAGTCCGGTGAAACGTACGTGCTGCGCGCGGCGCCGAAGTTTGAGTTGCTGGCGACCAACCCGTTGGACGGCGCGCTGACCAATGCCTCGCTGGCGGCGGCCGATGGTCAGATTTTTCTGCGCACGCACCGGCACCTGTGGTGCATCGGCAAGCGCAGCGGCGCGACGGACTAGTTGGACGCGCCGGGGAATGACCGCGCGGGAAGGCGCAGGTTGTTCCGGTCAAAGGGCGCTTGCGGACCGGATTGATCGTTGGCCGCAGCGCCTGCTCCCGAGGAGGACGTTGAACCCTGCGAGGAGGAAGATCCCGCGCCACTCAAGTTCACGGTGAAGTTGCTCTGCTGTCCGTTGTTCTTTTCCACCTGCGCGACGGCCTGTGCGTTCTGCTGACCGGGCGCATAGTACGGCGGGCCGTAGCCGCCACTCATGTAGCTGCCGACCATCGGCGCGGTGCGTTCAATCGTGTAGGCATTGTTGGCCCAGTTGGTGTCGCCAGTGGCCACGCCCCAGAAATTGATTGCGGGGTTGGAGAAATATCCAATCTGCCGTCCCGCGCCGTAAGCCATGATCGTGCGGAAGTTGTACGTCACGCCGCTGTTGGTATCAAACACACCGAAGCGATAGCCGTAGGAATTGGTGAACGCGCCCTGCAAAAATCCGCCCACGTCGTTGGTGGCGTGATTGCAACCGAGGTTGTGGCCAATCTCATGCGCCAACACGGAGGTGTTGCAGTAGATGCCTTCGATGGCGTTGAAACCAAATGCCGGTGCGGGATCAAATGAGGTGAGCATCCACGCGGTGCCGTGCATGAGATTCTGCGAGTTGGATTCCACCCACAGCGAGACGAGATCCGCGCGATGTTCCCAGCGCAGATCATGCACCTTGGGCATCACGGGGCCGATGCCAAAGGTCATGTTCTGCAAATCCGTCTGCAGGTCGCCAGTGGAGTTGTAGGCAATCTCCTCGGAGTGCACCAAGCGAACCTTGGCGGTCGTGCCGCTGTATTTGAGCGCGGCGTTGACCTGCCCCACAGCCAAGCGGATGCGCGATTCCACACCGAGCAGGCCGGACAATTCCTGGCTGGCCTTGGCGGTGTAAAGCACCATCAAGCTCACCACGGGCGGCCCGTAAACCGGCGGCCCCTGCGGCCACGGATTCGTGCCGATGAGCGTGGTGGTGAACCACGGCATGCCCGGCACGGGGATCGTCTGGTTCCACGGCAGTTGCGGCATGCTGATGATGGTGTTGCGCGGGAGCTTGCGCGGCATTTTATCCGCCATGTGCCGGGTGAGATGATCGGGCTGCGCCATCTTGTCCGGATCCAGTTCCACGACCGAATGCCGGTTCTCGCCGGCAAAGTTGACGAGGAACGAACGGCCGTCGCCGAGCATGATGGAACCGGCCACGACGCCTTTGTGCGAAATCAACACCGCCTCGCTGCCGGGTTGTCCGCGCACGCCGCCAGTCACCGTGGCGGATTCAGCGGATTCCATATCCGAGCGCTCAAAGTCCACCGTGACGACTTCGCCCGGGAAAAGCTCCAACTGCACCGCGCCCTTTTCCTCCTTCAAAATTATCTTGGCGACATTGGCGTCCAACTGCACGTAGCGCTGGCGTTTGGTGATGCGCTTTTCGGGCAGCACCTGTTTGGTGGGCGCGGCGACGGGCTTGCTTGAAATAAGATGCGGAGCCGGGCGCGTGCGAAAGAGCCACACACCCGCCAGCGCCGCCACGAAGAGCACGACAACTAGCAACGCCCAGAGTTTCCGTGGGTTGATTTTCATTTTGTCTGGCACTGGACTAATAGGTGCGGCACTGGGCACGGTGTATTGGACGGCACGACGGGCGCGGAGGTTGCACAAAATTTGCCCGTCATTTATCCGAGTTTTTGGCGACAAGCGCCACGGTTTGGTTGATGACCTTGGCGTTATCGGACTTGCCCGCCACGCCGGTGGGCACGCCGTGCAGTTTCACCTGCGGGTTGGAAAAGTATTTGACGCGCGCACCCGGCGCGTAGGCCATCACTGTGCGGAACTGCCGACTGCCGCTGCCGTCATTGGCATCGAAGCGATGGCCGAATGCGTAATCGAACATCGCGCCGGTGGCCTGCGGGTCGCCTGCGGCATGTGTGCAGCCGAGGTTGTGCCCGACTTCATGGGCCAGCACGCTGTCATGAAGTGAATTGGCGCAGACCACATTGAACCCCAATTCCGGGCGCGTCTTCATTTCGTTGAGCAGAAAGCCCACCCCGCCGCCGTCGGTTTCCGTC
>SIAW01000112.1 GCA_009695465.1 Pedosphaera sp. | reverse complement strand
CGGATCTTGTCCTCGCGCTCGACCAGGATGGCCAGCGTCGGCGTCTGCACGCGCCCGACAGTGGTGAGATTGAACCCGCCAGTCTTGTTGTTGAACGCGGTCATCGCCCGCGTGCCGTTGATGCCGATGAGCCAATCCGCCTCCGCGCGGCTCTCGGCGGCGTCGGCCAGAGGCAACATCGAAGCATCGGTCCGCAGTTTCTCAAAACCATCGCGGATGGCGCCGGCGGTCATCGACTGCAGCCAGAGCCGCTGGATGGGCTGCTTGGCTTTCGTGTAATCCACGATGCGACGGAAAATCAATTCGCCTTCGCGCCCGGCGTCACAGGCGTTGATGAGCGTGTCCACATCCTTCCGCTTGATGAGGCGCTGAAGCACCTTCAATCGTGCGGCGGATTTTTCGATGGGCTTGAGCGCGAACTTCGGCGGGATGTGCGGCAAGCTCGCGAACGTCCACTTGCCCTTCTTCACGTCGTACTCTTCGGGCACACCCAACTCCAGCAAGTGCCCAACGGCCGACGAGACGATCTGCGTGTCGCTTTCGAAGAAGTCGCCCGACGCGTCCTTCTTGAACCCGCCCAGCGCCTTGGTGATGTCACTTGCCACCGAAGGTTTCTCCGCGATAACCAACGCTTTGCCCATGACTGGCGCCGCTTGTAAGTGGAGCGCACCTGTTTTGGCAACACTCTTTTTTCCACCGCCGTCCAGATTAAGCGTCCGTGCAGAATCGAAAATGACGCGCCGCCGTGACGCTGCCCTGCTATTCTGCCCCGCGTGGACGGCGGAGATTTGGCCAGCAACAACGCACACGCAACGCGCGTGCAGGCACTGTTTGACACCATCGCCCCGCGCTACGATTTCATCAACGACCTGCAGAGTTTCGGCCTGCACCGCCGCTGGAAACGTCAGTTCGTGGCGCTGGCCGATGCGCACTCCGGCCAGCGCGCGCTCGATGTTTGCTGCGGCACAGGCGACATCGCCTTCGCACTCGCCGCGACAGGCGCCACGGTCACGGGATTGGATTTCAGCCAGCCCATGTTGGAGATTGCGCGGCACCGCCAACAAGCCATCGCGCCCGCTGCACTCACCTTTATGCACGGCGACGCCATGCGCCTGCCCTTCGCTGCAGAAAGTTTTGATGTGGTGACCTGCGCTTACGGTCTGCGCAACCTGCCGGACTGGCGCGCGGGACTGGTCGAGATGCGGCGCGTGCTGCGTCCCGGCGGACGCTTGCTCGTGCTGGATTTTGGCAAGCCCGACAACCGCCTGTGGCGCGCGGTGTTTTTCACTTACCTGCGACTGGCGCTGCCGGTATTCGGCTGGGTCTTCGCACGCAATGCGCCGGCTTACGCTTACGTGCTGGAATCGCTGCGGGCATTCCCCGCGCAGCACGGTGTGGATGCAGCGCTGCGCGAACTGAATTGCGCGGATGTGCGCGTGCAGGAATTGCTCGGCGGCGTGATGGCCATCAACAGGGCCACTGCGCCCGCGCACTGACTGCCGCCGCCGTTGGAATTATTGCAGCGTACCGGCGATGTCTTTCATCAACGCCAGCGCCGTGGCCTCCGCCAATTGCCGCACATCAAACCGGCGCAGCGCATGGGCCGCCTGCTCATTCTTCGGAAACAGATCCATCACCGTCGCTTGCCCGATGATGCGACCGTCGGCCACGCGCACGGCCGTCACTTGAATGTCCGGCACGGTGAACGCCTGCGCCCCGGCGATGCCCTGCACCGTCAACACGCGCTCCGAAATCAATACTTCCAGCGTCACCTCCGGCAGTGCCGCCAAGTCCGAGTCCATCAACTGCACTCCCGCCTGTCGCAGCGGCCGGCCAAAGAGACGCTCCACATCACGGCGCGTCTGGCGGTCGGCCAAGTTGCCGGCGTCAAACACCCGTGGCAACGCCGCCGTCACGCCGGCTCTGGAGACAGGCACGCCTGCGGGCACGGGAATTGGCGAGGGCAACGGCACTGCGGTGGCCGTCGGCAATCCGGTGTTGGGATCAATGGACGGCCCCGTCAAAGCGCCGGGCAGCGGAAGGCCCGGTGCCGCCGCCTGCTGCAGATTCACCCGCACATCCATGCGCGGCGCGCCCAGCTTGGCGTAGGCCAGTTTGAACTGATCAATGGCCACCTGCGCTTGCTGCGGCGTGTAGAGTTGCGCCAATGCCGTGGGCGGCGCGGTTTCATATTGGAACACCGTCCCGGTCTGCGGCGCAGCGGCGTTTTTATGCACCGGGATGGATCCGGTCTGCGGCGCGGGCATCACGCCAGCAGGCACGGCGCAACCTGCGAGCAGGGCACAGAACAGAACAGCTTGGGTTGGTTTCATCATCGGTCTCCTTTTATTTTCAGCGCTGCAATCGCACGCGCACGGTGTAGTCCTTCGCCTTGTTGAGAGAAGTGAACGTGACCGTCTCCTGCGCATTCTCGTCGAGGAACAGCGCTTGGAACGGCGTCTCGTCGCCCGTGGAAAATCCCTGCTCATCCTTGAACACGCAATTGACCTGCACTTGGATGCGCTGGCTGGTGCGATTGAAAAGATTGGCGCGCACCTGCAATCGGCCATCGGCCAGCACCGTTTCCTGCAACGCCCGGCAGTCCACCGCGCTGCTGGCCAGATCACCCAGCGCCACAAATTTCTTTTGGTTGGCGCGCGCGTAGTTGTCGGCCGTGGTGCAACTGGTGCAAGCCAGCGCGACCATCGCGAAGAAGAGGTGGAGCAGCGTTTTCATATCTTCACTTGTCAGCGACAAAGACCACCGTGTCGCCTTGCGGTTTCACATCCAGTTCCAGCGTGCGGCTCAGATCGGAGAGCAACTGCCCGTCGGCATCATAAAAATCCACCGTCAACCGCTGCCGCCCAGCAGGCAGTCGCAGCGCGGCAAAGGCCAGATGCTGCGGCAGGTTGTTCCACGTGCGCGTGTCCGCGCGAGGCTCGACCGAGCCGCCCACGGCTTTGCCCGTCAAACCCGCGCCCAGCAACACCAACCCGGCATCGCGCGTGCCTGCTGGCTGCGAGAGAATCAATCCGGGCACCACGCCCACGTCGCCCACCACGTCGGCCACTTTTTTGACGCCGGCCTTCTGTGCCAGCACCGTGTCCATGCGCCGCAATCCGCGTGTCGAAGCCTGGAAACTCACGTCGTCCAGCACCGGCGCACGCACAGCCTTGGTGCCGTTGCGAACCACCGCAGCCTGCACCGTGGAATGGCCACCCGCCCACGCCAACCGTTCGCCGTGGTTGCCGCCGGATTTTTTGACCGGCCCAAATCCATACTGCAGCACCACCATCACGTTGGCGGCGCGGTCGTACTCCGGCAATGCGCGGCTGCCCGCGTGCGCCCGCGCGCGTTTCAGCGCATCGGCACCATCGCCGCCGAGCTTGGAGGTGATCAGCCCATCGAGGTAGCCCAGCAAAATCCAGTCGCTTTGATGGGCGCTGTCTTCGGAGAGATCAAACAACTGCGCCGTACGGAAACAGGCGCGGGCATTATCCGCCTCGCCATCCATCCAGTGCAGGACGCCGCGATAAAGCCACGCCATCGTGCGCTCGTGCGGCTCGCCGTAAAACACCTTGACGCCCTCCGGCTGGAAAAGACTGCGGGATTGCTGGCCGCTGGCACCGCCACGCAGCAACGCGCCGGCCGGCGGCAGGTGTTTGCCGAAGAGTTCCTGCGCCTCGGCGTAGCGACCTTGTTTCATCGCCAGCAACGCCACTTGATAAGCCCAAAGATTTTTGTCCTTGGCCGGCGCAGCGGCGATGAGCTTGCGGCCTTCGGCAACCAAATCGGCGCTGATCTCAGGCGCGCGCTGCACCTGCGGTGTCTGACAGGCAGGCAGCAGCGCCAAGAGCGCCAGCAGGGCAATGATGGGCAACGCGCCGGGTTTCATAGCCGCACCGGCTACTGATACGTGACGTCGTCCTTGCCCTGTTTTTTGATCTCGTGAAAACCTTCCCAGATAATGTCGCTGGTGCGCGGATCCAGCAGTTGGAAGGTGTAGAGGATGTAATCGCTGGCACCGGTCTTGCCGCGGCTGGAGATGCTTTCCAACGTGCCGGTGAGGATGTAGTCCGCGCCCTTGAATTCATTGGCCTGCACCTTTTCGCCGCCGGTCACCTGCCCGCCCAATTTCAGGTTGCGCTCCTGTTCGAGCGCGTCGATGCGGTTGCGCGCCAGAAAATTCACCCGCCCGCGCGCGTTTGCGTTCAGCGCCACGCGAATGCGCGTGAGGAAGATGTCCTTGTCGATGTTGAAGCGGGTCTTGTTGATCACCGGCACCAACACGATGTTGGGTTTGCCCTTGGCATTGGCGATGTGTTCGACGCCCAACACGCCGCGCGCCATCTTCTCGGCCACGACCACCAAGTCCTGAGATTCAATCCCCAGCCCGGCCACAAAGCCGCGTTCATCGGGCCGCATTTGCGTCACGCGAACGCCGTCAGTGGGGTCGTTGATACTTTGGCAACCCAGCCAAACAAGCAGGGCAAACGCCGCCGTCACAGGCAAACAGTGTTTCATAATGCTCCTTTCGCGAAACGGGTGCCGACTGTGGCAGAAATGTCATCTGCCGAAAAGTTTATTCGCCGGCCGCAAAGGACTCTGCACCGGCACGCCAAAAGCTCCCGTGGCTGGTTGGCCGGGCAGCGGCAGACCTGTGTTGGGGTCAATCGCCGGCATCAGCACTGTGGGAGCCGGTAGCGCTGGCTCAACAGGGATCACTGGCGGAACACCCGCAGCGGTCGCTGCCCCGTTGGTGGCGGCCTGCTGTTGGCGTTCCAAATCCGCTTGCTGCTTGGTCTCGCGCGACTGCACGCGGCGATCCATCGCCTGACCCAAAACCAATCCCACCGCGCCGCCCAACGCTGCGCCTTCGCCTGTCCGATTACCTTTGCTGCCGAGGATGCCGCCCAATGCCGCGCCCACCACTGTGGTAGTCGTGCTGTAAATTGGTGCGTTGGACTGGCCCGGCTGCGGTGCCGTCGCGCGGAACACCGGCTGGGCCACCCGACCCGATGGCCCAAAGACCTGCGCCGATACGGGTGCAGCGAAAACAATCCCTAACACCAAGAGTCCAAGGCGGTTCATAGTTCTAAACGGTACATGATTTCCCATCATCTGCCAACAGGCACACAGCAGCACCTATGCCAAGTTTGCTGAAAACAACTGTTCCAAGCTAGTTTCCAGCCCGTTTCATCTGAAAACTGTCGTCCGCAATTCTTCCATGCAGACGCGCCGCCCTCGGAATTTTCGCTCGTGCCGCCAAGCCCAGCCCTCCTACACTCGCCGCGCATGCTCGCCAAACGTGTTATCCCCTGCCTCGATGTCCATGGTGGACAGGTCACCCGCGGCGTGCAGTTTGGCCGCGCCGAGGCGGGCGAGCTGCGCAACGTCGGCGACCCCGTCGAGCTTGCTCTGCGCTACAACGAGCAGGGCGCCGACGAGATGGTCTTCTTCGACATCACCGCCAGCGCGCACGGTCGCGCCAGCATGATTGATGTCATCGAGCGCGCAGCCGACCAATGCTTCATGCCGCTCACCGTCGGCGGTGGCATCCGCGCTGTGGAGGACATGTCCACCATGCTCAAGGCCGGCGCGGACAAGGTGAGCATCAACTCCTCCGCTCTCGCCACGCCGGACCTCATTCGCGCTGGCGCGGAAAAGTTCGGCAGCCAATGTATCGTCGTCTCCATCGATGCCAAGAAAGTCGCGCCTGATCGCTGGGAAGTTTTTGCAAAGGGCGGACGACAAGCTACCGGTCTCGACGCCGTCGAATGGGCCAAGCGCGCCGTCGCGCTCGGTGCAGGCGAGATTGTCCTCAACTCCATCGACGCCGACGGCACGAAGGCTGGCTTTGACCTCGTCATCACCCGTCGCGTCAGCGAAAGCGTCGGCGTGCCCGTCGTCGCCAGCGGTGGCGCGGGCAATCTCGATCACATGGCCGAAGTGCTGCTCGAAGGCCGCGCGGACGCCGTCCTCGCCGCCAGCATCTTTCACTTCGGCACCCACACCGTCGGCGATGTGAAGCGCCACCTTGCCAGCAAAGGCATTCCCGTCCGCCCCGCCTGATCCCGGCTGCTTGTGCCTGACCTCACCCAGTCCCGTTTCACGCCCATCGTTTTGCTCATCGCCTCGAATGTCTTCATGACCTTCGCGTGGTACGGGCATCTCAAGTACAAGCATTTGCCACTCTGGCTCGTCGTGCTGGCGAGCTGGGGCATCGCGTTCTTCGAGTATTGCCTGATGGTGCCGGCGAACCGCTGGGGCCACGGCGCTTACTCAGCCGCGGAGCTGAAGATCCTGCAGGAAGCGATCACGCTCACCGTCTTTGGTGGGTTCGCCGTGACTTACCTCGGCGAAGAGCTCCGCTGGAATCATCTCGCTGCTTTCGCCTGCCTCCTCGCCGCCGTCGCGTTCGCCTTTCTGCCGAAGGCGGATTGACCGCCACCCACGAAAACAAAAAGGCCCACCCCACGCGCATGGGACGGGCTTGTACTATTTGTCATATTGACGAGTTAGTTTTGGATTCCACTGGGGACAGGTTCGAGGGTGCCTCGGGTGAGCCCACTGTCCTGCTCACTTCGCCGGGTGTAACCCCAACGCGCGAGCAAAGCGTAGTCTTCACCGTAGCCAGGCGTCGCCAGCAAGCCGTAATGCGACTTGCGATTTGTTTCTGCCAGCTTGGCGCGATTCGCATCGCGCTCGGCGCGTTCACCCGCGAGTTGGCTTTCCAACCCGGCGATACACGCGTCCGATTCAAGACAGGCAGTCAAATCTGCGAGATGACCTGACCATGAGACCCCACCGAAAACCACATCCTTCGCCTCATCGCCCCAACCCAAGCTAATCAGCTCGGCCTTGGGCACTATGTACGCATTAGACATATATTCCTTTGGTATCGTTACCCTGCAGGCGGGGTTCCGGGGACTTCCCTTCCTCACCTCCCAACACCCATTGGGCTGAGTCTCCTACATAAGTAAATACACAGAATTGCAGGAATGGGACAAAGAATCTGAAACTATTTTCAGCCCCAGCGGGAAACCTAGATTCTGCGGCTCGCCAAGATGAGAACCAGAAAACAAAAAAGGCGGAAAGCCCTAGCGAAACAACCTGTTTAAAACACTCCGTCAGGCCGGAACCGCTTCGCGCATGGGCCGAGTGCTGGGCGGCGGCAGCTCCTTGCCCGCCTGCTGCAATTCCTCCACTTCATCCGCCACCAACCCGCAGAGCTGGCTGTAAGCTTTCTCTTCCGTTCTGCCGTGGCACACACCACCCCACGGGAACAGGTCCGGACAATAGCCCACATAGAGACGATCAGCCTCTTCCCATCGAACGAATTTGAGATACTGGTCTTGAGCTTTCATTTGCTGGCCTTGCGAATCGCGTTACGAACTTCTTTTTCCTGATAGTGCCGTGCGTCGTCTCCACTCTGGCCGCTCAGAATCAACGAGCCAGAAAACTTGGCGTGCCGGAACTTACGATGCGAACCCTTGCCGCCGGAAGCCAGCACGAACCCCGCGCGCTCCAGATCGGCAAGATCAGTTGTCTGATCTTGCGCGGCACACAACGGAATCTGCCACAGAGCGCTCCGGGCTTCCAGCCTCAAATTCCCAGCTAAACAGCCTGTTCAAGACCCGCTCGGGCTTTGCCAATGCGTGTTCCCAGA
>SIAW01000014.1 GCA_009695465.1 Pedosphaera sp. | reverse complement strand
TGATTCGCTGCCTTCGCTGCCGGCGGCCACCGACGCTTCCATCAAGCGCACATCCGGCCGGGCGCAACGCCAGTAGTCGGCTTCCGCCGTGTCATCGGCGAACTGCGGCACCTGCTCCCAATCTGTGATGATGTCCATCGTCAACCTTGGTTCAGCAGCTTGGATTGCTGGCGTTCATAGACAAATTTTTCTTCAGCCTCAAAAGTCCGGGCAAAGATAACTTGGAACTGCTTACCATTGGTGCGGTACACGGAAAAAATCCCAACTCCAGCCGCAGTGCGGCCCAAGTTGAAGTAGCGCGCCTGCATGGAAAATCGTTGGGCGTCCGGCAGGAGCCGAACGGCGAATGGATCTTCAAACGATTCTTCCACATCTCTTTGTTTCAAAGAGTTTTCCGGCTGGGCATGATGGCTTTCCCAGTCAAACTCCATGTTGCGTCACGTACATCAATTGGCCATCCACTGTAACTACTTTGTATTTACTCCTCGATGTGGAAAATGCAAGGGGCTAAGTCGTGAAAGTTGCTGACATTGGCCAGCATCAAGGGCGGACTGCGGGTTTTTCGGGATAACCCTACGATCCCAACTTGTCCATCAGCTTGATGAGCGGCATGAACATGGCGATGACGATGCTGCCCACGACGACGGCCAGGAAGACGATCATGATCGGTTCGATGAGCGAGGTAAGCGCGCTGACGGCGTTGTCCACTTCTTCGTCGTACGTGCCGGCGATGCGGATGAGCATTTCTGGCAGCGCACCGGTCTGCTCACCCACGTCCACCATGCTGATGACCATGGGCGGAAAGACCCCGCAGGCTTCCAGCGGCTTGACGATGGTCTCGCCTTCTTTCACGGCGTTGTAAACGCCATCAATGGCGCGGCTGATGATCACGTTGCCGCAGGTCTCTTTGGTGATGTTAAGCGCCTGCAAGATGGGTACACCAGAGGAGATCAACGTGCCCAGTGTGCGTGTGAAGCGCGAGATGGCTACTTTGGAAATCACCGGCCCCAGCACGGGCAGGATCAACAGGAACTTGTCCCAACCCCAACGGCCCCACTTGGTTTTCGCGACGATCATTTTGAAGGCGACGTAAAAGGCGACGACACCGCCCACCACGGCCCCAGCGTTGTTGGCAATGGTATCGCTGATGGCCATGACCATCTGCGTGAATTCCGGCAGCGACTCGCCCTTGCCCAACATGTCGCTGAAGATCATCTTGAACTTGGGAATGACGTACACCATCAGCACGTACACGATGACGCACGCCACCACCATCACCGCCACCGGATAAAACATCGCCGCCTTGACCTTGCCCTTGATCTTCTCGGCCTTCTCCATGAACTCGGCCAGACGGTTGAGCGTGACTTCGAGCACGCCGCCCAGCTCGCCGGCCTTGACCATGTTCACGTACAACTTGTCAAACGTCTTGGGCTGCTTAGCCAGTGCCTCGGAAAACGTCGCGCCGCCTTCGACTGTGGTGGAGATGTCCTTGATGACCTTTTTAAGGACGGGATTCTTCTGCTGTTTGGAAAGCACCTGCATGCCGCGCAACAGGGGCAAGCCTGCGTCCACCAGCGTGGCCAATTGGCGCGTGAAGGTGCAGAGATCCTTCGTGCCCACCGAACCCATCGCGAAGGAAAACGGTTCCTTTTTGGCACCCTTCTTTCCGGGCGCACCTTTCTTGCCACCTTTGGCGGCGCCTTCGGGTTTGGCCTCGGTGACGCTCGTGGGGTGAAACCCCATCTCCTTGATGCGGTTGATGGCCTCCTTTTGGCTGTCCACCTCCAAGGTGCCCTGCTTCTCCTTGCCCGTCTTGTCGAGGGCGACGTAGTTAAACAGCGGCATAGCGGTCAGGTATATTTCATGACTTCCTCGAAGGTCGTCACGCCATTGAACATAAGGTTCAGGCCATCCATGCGCAAGGTCTGCATTCCGTGCTCCATGGCCTTGTCGCGCAGCACGATTCCGGGCGCGCGTTGGCTGATGAGTTCGCGAACCTCGTCACTCATCACCAACATCTCGTAGATGCCGCGGCGTCCTTTGTAGCCGGTCTGGTTGCAACGATCGCATCCAGTGCCGAATGAAATCTGTCCCACCACTTCCTCGGGCCGCAGATCCAGCATGCGAATCTGATCGGGCGTCATGTCCATGCCGGTCTTGCATTTCTGACAGATGGTTTTGACCAAGCGTTGCGCCAACACACCGTTGACCGAGGAGGCGATGAGGAAGGCTTCCACGCCCATGTCGCCCAGTCGCGTGATGGCCTCGGCCGCGCTGTTGGTGTGCAGCGTGCTCACGACCAAGTGGCCGGTCAGCGAGGCTTCGATGCCGATCTTGGCCGTCTCCAGATCGCGCATCTCACCCACGAGGATGATGTCCGGATCTTGACGCAGAAAAGATTTGAGCGCCTTGGCGAACGTCATCCCCATCGATTCACTGATCTGCACCTGCACGATGCCGTCGATGGGATACTCCACCGGATCTTCTGCGGTGAGGATTTTGGTGTCCTCGGTGTTGAGCATTTTCAGGCAGGCATAAAGCGTGGTGGTCTTGCCGGAGCCAGTGGGCCCAGTCACGAGGAAGATGCCGTTGGGCTGCTCAATACTGTGCTCGATGGAGGCGCGCACTTTGGGCGGGATATTCAGAACATCCAGTGAGAGCAGCGACGAGGTGCGGTCCAAGATACGCAACACCACCGACTCGCCAAACTGCGTGGGCAACGTGGACACGCGCAAGTCCAACTGCTTGCCGGCGATGACCGTCGAGATGCGTCCGTCCTGTGGCGCGCGGCGCTCGGCGATGTTCAGGTTGGCCATGATCTTGATGCGCGAGGCGATGGCCGACGCCAATTCACGCGGGGGCGGCGTGAGTAATTTCATCGAGCCGTCCACCTTCATCCGGATCTGATAGTCCGACTCGAACGGCTCAAAGTGGATGTCCGCCGCCTTCTCTTTGAGCGCTTGATACATCACCAAGTTGACAAAGCGTATGATGGGCGTGGCATCGCCTACCTCCTCAATCGCGGTGCCGGCGGCATCGACTTCCTTGACCGTCTCCCCGGCGCCACCCAACTCCTTCACCAAATCCTCCATGGAAAGTTCCTTGGAGTAGTGAATCAGGAGTTGCTTGAGAATCTGCACCGGATCAGCGATGCGGATGATGATCTCCTTGTGCAGTAGATAGGTCAGCTCGTCGATGTGCGTCGGGTTCATCGGATCGGCCAACACCAGATGGAGCATGTCTCCATCCACACCGACCGGCAGGCATTGGTAGTGGTGCGCAGTCTCCAGCGGAATCGTGGCCAGCAGTTCCGGACTGAACTCCACCTCTGTCAAATCAATGACGTCGGTGCCAAGATAATCGGCGAGCAACTGCAACTGATCGCCCACGCCCAAGATGCCCTGATCCTGCAACAGCTTGGAGACGGGCACGCCGTTGAGGTTGTGGTCGCCCTGCACCTTCTCCAAATCAGTCACGTCGGCCAACCCACGCTCGTGGATCAGCAGCAGCAACGGGTCTGTCAGTAATTCAGACATGGATCAATGCTGCTTGGCCGGCGGCGCAGCATCCTCCTCGCCTTCCAGCGACTGCACCTCGTCGTACTCCTTGAGCTTTTGCAGCATGCCTAGGTAGTCCTGCGCTTTGTTGATGCAATCCTCGCGCGACACGATGCCCTTGGTGAACTTCTGATACATGTTGTCATCCATCGTGATCATCCCGTACTTGGCGCCCGTCTGCATGTCCGAGGGAATGCGGAAGGTCTTGTTGTCGCGGATGAGCGCTGCGATGGACGGCGTGTTGATCATGATGTCGTGGATGGCCACGCGCCCTTTGCCGTCGGCGCGCCTGAGCAGGATCTGCGAGATCACCGCCTGCAACACCGTGGAGAGCTGGATGCGGATGGTCTCCTGCTGCTGCATGGGAAACGCGTTGACAATACGATCCACCGTCTTGGCTGCGCCCGTCGTGTGCAAGGTGCCAAACACCAAGTGGCCCGTCTCGGCTGCCGACACCGCCATCTCAATCGTTTCCAAGTCGCGCAACTCACCCACGAGGATCACTTCGGGATCCTGCCGCAACGCGCGGCGCAGCGCCTCGCCGAAGCTGGGCACGTCCACGTGCACTTCGCGCTGCGTGGTGATGGCCTTCTTGTGCGGGTGATAAAACTCGATGGGATCTTCGATGGTGATGATGTGCGCCTCGTCGCTCTCCTCGTTGATGATGTTGACCAGCGAAGCCAGCGTGGTGGACTTGCCCGAGCCGGTGGGGCCAGTCACCAGAATCATCCCACGCGACATGGACAGGAGCTTGTGCACCAGTTGCGGATCCAGCCCGATCTGCGAGATCGTCAACAGGTCATTGGGAATCTGCCGCAGCACGAGCGCCATGTTGCCACGCTCTTTGAACGCGCTGACGCGGAAGCGCGCCTTGGTGCCGAAGGCAAACCCGAAGTCCGCACCGCCCTTGGTGCGCAACTGCTGGATGTGATCGTCCGACGCGATACTCTTCACCAACGACTCCACATCCTCCGGCTCGCAGGGCGGTCCCGACACGCGCTTGAGCAGTCCCTTGTGCCGGTACGCCGGCGGAATGCCCACGCGCACATGCAAGTCAGCGCTGCCCGTGTCCACCATCAGGGTGAGCAGGTCGGGCATTTTGTAAACGGCCTCTCTTTCTGGCATGACGTTCCTATTCCTTTTGGTCCGATGTAGTGTTGGAGATGACTTCCTGGGCGATCGTGGTGCCCGCAAGCACCTTTCGCACGCCGTCCATCCGCAAGGATTTCATGCCGCACTTGATGGCGTGCGCGCGCAAGTCCGCCGTGGGCGCGCCATCAATGATCATGCGGCGATCGGTATCGTTGAGCGGGTACACCTCGAAAATTCCCATTCGCCCTTTGAGACCGGAACCCCCGCAAACTTTGCACCCGGCACCCTTGCGGAAATTGGCGCTGGCCGCCATCTCCGGCGTGATCTCCAAGGCCGTCAATTCTTCCTCGGTCAGTTCGCCCTTGCCCCCGCACTTGCTGCAGATTTTGCGCACCAACCGCTGGCCCATCACGCAGCGTGTGGCCGAGGAAACGAGGAAGGGCTTGATGCCCAGATCAATCATACGCGTGATGGCACCGGGCGCGTCGTTGGTGTGCAGTGTGGAGAAGACGAAGTGGCCGGTGAGCGACGCGTTGACGGCGATGGTGCCCGTCTCTGCATCACGAATTTCCCCAAGCATGATGATGTTGGGCGCCTGACGCAGCATCGAGCGCAGCGCGGCGGAGAAGGTCATGCCGGCCAGCTCGTTCACCTGCACTTGGTTGATGCCGTCGAGCATGTACTCGACAGGATCCTCGACGGTGATGATTTTTTTCTGCGGTGTGTTCAGCAGGTTCAGACAGGAATAGAGCGTGGTGGTTTTGCCCGAGCCTGTGGGGCCGGTGACCAGCAGGATGCCGTCAGGCATCTGCGCGCAACGCTCGAACGTCTCCTGGTCGTCGCGCATGAAACCCAGCTGATCCAATCCCAAACTCAATCCGCCTTTGTCCAGAATACGCATGACGATGCTCTCGCCATATTGCGTGGGCAGACAACTGACACGGAAGTCGATCACCTTGTCTCCGATGAGCTGCTGCATGCGCCCGTCTTGCGGCACGCGCTTCTCGGAGATGGACATCGAAGACATGATCTTGATGCGGCTGATGATGGGCGGATGCAGCCGCAACGGCGGGCTGGCCACCGCGCGCAGCGAACCGTCAATGCGATAGCGGATGCGCAAGGTGCGCTCGAAAGGCTCGATGTGAACGTCCGAGCAGCCCAGCTTGTAACCCTCGGCGATGATCTTGGCGACGAGCCGGATCAGCGGTGAATCATCACCGGCATCAATCTCCGCCTCGGTTTGCTTTTTTGTTTTCCCACCTGCAGCCGCATCAATGTCCACCTGCGTCTGCGAGAGTTCCTGCACGACCCGCTCCACCGCCTGGCCGGTGCCGCCGTAAAATTTATCCAGCGCCGCTAAGATCTGCTGATCACTGGCGACCTGATAGAAAATCTCGTGCTCGGGCAACATGCGCTGCACGCCATCCATCATCTCCAGGTCACTGGGGTCGCTGGTGGCGACCGTCAGCGAGTTGCCGTCAATCTGCAGCGGGAGGACATTGTAACGCCGCGCGATGTGGCGCGGCATGGCCTGCACCAGTTCGTCGGTGGGCACCACATCCTGCAGGTCCACCACCTCCATGCCAAAGTGCATGGCGCGAGCGCGAATGAGGTGTTCGCTGTTGATGGCCTTCTGCTTGATCAACGTGTCCACCACGCCCACGCCGGCCATGTCCGCCGTGGTGCGCGCGGTGTCCACCTGGTCTTCATGCACCACGCCCATGTCGCACAGGGTCTCGACCAGGTAATCGTCTTTGGCTGCCATTATCCTTCCTCGCCTCAAGCTACATCTCGCAGGCCTCGCAAGTCAAACCGCGACACGATGATTGTATTCCCCGCCCCCCCTGTTAGCCTCTTCGCACGCAAGGCTGCTTATGCTGAAAATCTCCGGCTCCGGCTCCATTCTCACCTGCGACGGCATTCGACGTCGCGATTTTCTGGAAGTCGGCGCGCTCGGCGCACTGGGCTTATCGCTGCCCGCCTTCGCCGCTGCCAAAGCTGCAAAGCGGGTGGATCCCACCAAGGACGATCGCAATGCGATCATGATCTTTAATCTGGGCGCTCCCAGCCAGATGGACACGTGGGACATGAAACCCGATGCGCCCCGCGAGATTCGCGGACCGTTCAAGCCCATCCGCACCAAGAGCGACGCCTTCGAGATCAGCGAGATTTTCCCGAAGCACGCCGCGGTGGCGGACAAGTTTTCGCTCGTGCGCAGTTGTTATCACACCGCCGCCGCCGTGCACGATACCGGCCATCAGATGATGCAGACCGGCCGCCTCTTCTCTGGCGGCATCAACACCCCGCACGTGGGCAGCGCCGCGGAATTCCTGCGCGGTCGCCGCAACGAATTGCCCGCGCACATCATCCTGCCCGAACCGATGGGGCCGACCGGTGGCAACATGCCGCACGGACAGGACGCAGGGTTTCTGGGCAAGAGCCGCGATCCGTTCGTCCTCAACGCCGATCCCTCCAAGGCGGACTTCCGCGTTCCCGATTTGCTGCCGCCAAAAGAAATCGGCGAGGCGCGATTGGAGCGCCGCAAAAATCTACGCCAGATCGTGGACGACTCGACGAAGTATTTCGAGACGACCGAGAGCGCCAAGTTGATGGACGAAAGTTTTTCCGTCGCCTATCGCCTGATGACCAGCCAACGCGCGCGCGATGCGTTTGATCTCACCAAAGAACCGCTGGCCGTGCGCGAACGCTACGGCATGTCGCGCTTTGGCCAGTGCTGTCTCTTGGCGCGGCGCCTCGTGGAGGCGGGCGTGCGGTTTGTCACCATCAACACGTTTATCACCGTCTTCAACGAGATCACGTGGGACATCCACGGCTCCAAACCGTTCACCTCCATCACCGGCATGAAAGACATCGTCGCGCCGATGTACGATCAAGGCTACAGCGCGTTGATCGAGGACTTGCACCAGCGCGGATTGCTGGAGCGCACGATGGTCTGCAACCTCGCCGAGTTTGGGCGCACGCCGAAGGTCAATCCCGCTGGCGGGCGCGATCATTGGCCGCATTGCTGGACGGTCTATTTTGCCGGCGGCGGTGTTCAAGGCGGACGCGTCATCGGCAAGAGCGACGAGATTGGCGGCTACCCCGCCGAGCGTCCCGTGAAGCCTTCCGAGATTGCCGCGACGATCTATCACAGCCTCGGGTTGGATCTGGAAACCGAGCTACCCGGACCGGCCGGCCGCCCGTTCCCCATCGTTGATTTCGGCACGCAGCCGGTGAAGGAACTCTTCGCCTGAACCGTCCGCTCTTGCCGTGATGAAACGCTCCTTCAGTTTACTGGCGATGATGCTCGGCATCGGTGGACTTCTCGCCGCGCCCGCTGCTGCGCCGAGTTTTCGCAATGACGTGCAGCCCATCCTCACCAAGTACGGTTGCAACTCCGGCGCTTGCCACGGCGCAGCTGCGGGCAAGAATGGTTTCAAACTTTCACTGCGCGGCTTCGATGACGAGACCGATTATCTCGCGCTGACACGCCAAGCCGCAGCACGCCGCGTGAATCTCGCTGAACCGGGGCGCAGCTTGATGTTGCTCAAACCCACCGCGCTGCTGCCTCACAAAGGCGGCAAGCGATTCGAGGTGGACTCGCGTGAGTTCCGCATCCTTGCCGACTGGATCGCCAATGGCGCGCCCGGCCCCAGTGAAAAGGACGCGCGCATCCAGCGCATTGAAATCCAGCCGCCCGCCGTCACCTTAAAGAACGGCGACGCGCACCAGTTCAAAGTCACCGCCCATTTCAGCGACGGTCGCAGCGAAGATGTGACGCGCTGGACCAAGTACACCTCGGCCGATGAAACCGTGGCACAGGCGGGTGACACGGGGCAGATCACTGTGGTCAATCACGGCGGTGGCGCACTCGCGGCGTGGTACATGAGCCGGCTGGCCATCGCCACCATCACCGTCCCCTACCCCAACACCGTCGCCCCGGAGATTTACACCCGCGCCCCGCGCCGCAATTTTATTGATGACCTCGTGCTGGGCAAACTGCGCGAGCTGAACCTGCCGCCTTCAGCGCGTTGCACGGACGCGGAGTTCATCCGCCGCGCATTCTTGGACACCGTGGGCGTGCTGCCCACCGCCGATGAAACGCGCGCCTTCACCGCCAGCGCTGCGCCCGACAAACGCGACCAGCTTATCGAGTCGCTCTTTGCCCGGCCGGAGTTCGTGGATTACTGGACGTACAAATGGTCCGATCTTTTTCTGGTCTCCACCGCGCGCCTGAAGAAGCCTGCCATGTGGTCCTTCTACGGATGGCTGCGCAATCACGTCGCCTCCAACACGCGCTGGGATGTGTTGGCGCGCCAGATGATCACCGCGCAAGGCAGCACGCTCGACAACGGCAGCGCCAACTTTTTTGTGCTGCACGATGATCCCAAGAAAGTGGCGGAGAACACCGTGGCCTCATTCCTCGCCATGTCCATCAACTGCGCGCAATGCCACAACCATCCGATGGAACAGTGGACGAACAACGATTACTACGGCATGGCCAGCCTTTTCGCGCGCGTGCGCCGCAAGGACGCCGGCGGTGAAGGCCACGAGATTGTGTTTCTGGAAACGCAGGGTGAAATCCCGCAGCCGCTCACCGGACGTCCGCAGCCGCCGCGCCCGTTGGATGCGCCCGCGCTGGATCCCGCCGCTGCACTTGATCGCCGTCAGCCCTTCGCCGATTGGTTAACGCATCCGGATAATCCGTGGTTCGCCCGCGCCGTTGCCAATCGCGTGTGGGCCAACTTTTTTGCGGAGGGCCTCGTGGAATCGGTGGATGACATGCGCCGCACCAATCCTGCCAGCAACGAAAAGCTGCTGGCCGCTGTTGCTGCACATCTCACCAAGAATCACTACGACCTGCGCGAGTTGATGCGGGCCATTTTGCAATCGGAGACCTACCAACGCAGCAGCATCGCCACGCCGCAAAATGTGGCCGACCGCCGGTTTTACTCGCGCTACTATCCGCGCCGTCTGATGGCGGAGGTCATGCTCGACACCCTCTCGCAGGTCACCGGTGTGCCCACCGAGTTCAAAGACTATCCCAAAACCTGGCGCGCGGTGCAGTTGCCCGATGCCAATGTGGAATCCTATTTCCTCAGCTCCTTCGGCCGGCCTAAGCGCGAAACCACTTGCACCTGCGAGCGCGTGGATGATCCCAGCGTCGGGCAGATGCTGCACATGGCCAACGGCAAAACGCTCAACGACAAACTCGCCGCGAAGGATTCCAACCTGAGCCGTCTGCTCGCGAAAAAATTGCCCACCGCCCGATTGGTGGAGGAACTTTATCTGTCGGCACTTTCCCGCCCCCCCACCGCTGCGGAACTGACCGCAGCCGCGCAAAGCCTCGACGCCCGCGATCCCCGCGAAGCCGCAGAAGACCTGCTCTTCGCGCTGCTCACCAGCAAAGAATTCCTGTTCAACCACTGAACATGCGCGCGGTGCTTGCCATCGTTTTCTCTCTCGGCTCGCACACCGCCCTGCAAGCCGCCGCGCCGGATTACGCCGACGTGCAAAAGATTTTCCAGGCGCACTGCATGGACTGTCACAGCTCGGAGGATCCCGAAGGCAAGCTGGTGTTGGAGAATTTTGACACCTTGATGAAAGGCGGCCAAAGCGGCGCGGTGCTGGCTGCGGGCAAAAGCGGCGACAGCCTGTTGATCAAGTTCCTGGAAGGCCGCTCGGGCAAGACCGGCAAGAACCAGTTCATGCCGCCGGGCAAACGCGACCACCTGCCCCTCGCGCAAATCACGTTGGTGAAAGCGTGGATTGACGCCGGTGCCAAGCGGCCCGCCGTCGCGACGACGGCTGAAATCCGTTTCCCGGACATCAAGCCGCGCGTCGCACCACCGCGCGCCATCCACGCACTGGCCCATGACCCCGACAGCAAATTGCTGGCGCTGGGCCAACACGGCGCGCTGGCGTGGGCCAATGCGGCCAGTGCAGGCGAACGCCAGCCACGCGTGCCTGCGCCCTTCACCGGCCATCGCGGCAACGTGAACGCCCTCCTCTTCGCACGCGATGGCCTGTACGCCGCCGGCGGTGACAATGGATTTCCCGGCGAGCTGCGATTCTGGAATGTGAAAGAAGCGCGCCCAGTGCGCATCCTTCGCGGACATCGCGATGCCATCTATGCAATGGCCATCACCACCGACGGGAGTTTGCTGGCCACCGGCAGCTACGATCAGAAAATCATTCTCTGGAACACGAAGGACGGCGCGCCGGTGCGCGAATTGTCCGGGCACAGCGGCGCTATTTTTGGCTTGTCGTTCCGCGCCGATGGCAAGGTGCTGGCCAGCGCCAGTGCGGATGCCACCATCAAACTGTGGTCGGTGGCCACGGGCGCGCGGCTGGACACTTTCTCGCAACCGCTCAAAGCGCAGCACGCCGTTGCGTTCACGCCCGATGGCGCGCGCCTCGTCGCGGCGGGTGGCGACAATCGCATCCGCATGTGGACCGTCAGCGCCACGGCGGTGGAAGGCACCAACGCCCTTCTGCATTCGCAGTTCGCGCATGAAGGCGCGATTCTGAAACTGGCCTTCTCACCCGATGGCACGCATCTGGCCAGCGCAGCGGAGGACAAGACGCTCAAGCTGTGGCAGGCGTCGGATCTGCGGCTCGCCAAATCGTTCGGGCGCCAACCCGACTGGCCGACCGCCATCGTCTTTGCCGACGCGCAGCTTTATGTGGGCAGGCAGGACGGCTCGCTGCAAAGTTACCCTTGGAAACCATGAGCACGATGCGCGGTGCCTTTTTAATCCTCTGTTGCTGCTTGAGCGTGTTGTCCGCTGCGGAACAGCGTCCGGTCTTGCAGTCCATTGAACCCCGCGGCATCCAGCGTGGCACGACTTCGGAATTCGCACTGGCGGGCACCAACGCCGGTGGTTTGACCGTTGAATTTTCAGACAAGCGCATCACCGGCAAGTTGATCGCGCCTCCAGCCAACGCGACCGCGCCGTGGCGCGCGCTCATCACCGTGCCTGCAGAATTGGGGCGCAGCACGCACGAGGTTTGGCTCAAGAATAGCGCCGGTGAAAGTGCGCAGGTGAAACTGCACATTGATGACATCGCGCAGGTGATCGAACCCAAACTGCGCACGCATCCGCCTGCGGCAATCGTGTTGCCCGCTGCGTACTGGGGCGCGCTGGATACGCCGGGTGATACGGACCGCATCGCCTTCGATGCGCAGGCGGGACAGACAATCGTCTTTCATCTGCAGGCCAAATCGATTGGCTCCAAAGCCAGCGAACTGCTCCTCGCATTGCTCGACTCACAAGGCCGCGTGCTGGCCAGCAGCCGCGAACAAGGCGAACCGTTTCTGGCGCATCTTTTCACCGCGGCGGGCCGGCATTTTATCCAGATCACTGATCTGCAACGCAGCGGATCGAGCGAGCACTATTATCGCCTCACCGCCGGTGCGCTGCCGTTTGTCACCGGGTTTTATCCGCCCGCCATCGCGCTCAATCGCCAGACGAAGATTCAACTGGCCGGTCACAATCTGCAGACGCAGGAGGTTGAAGTGAAAGCGACGGCTCCCGGTGAATTCAGTGTGCCGCTGGATCCGGCGCGCTTGCGTGTCCGCAGCGAACTCAAAGCCATCGTGACCGCCGAACCGGACGCACTGGAGCAGGAACCCAACGATCAGCCCGCGCAGTCGCAGACGCTGGCGATTCCCGCTGCGGTGAGCGCGCGCATCTGGGGCAGCACTCGCGCCAATGATGCGGATCATTTCCGGTTCGCCGCCAAGGCAGGGACGACTTTGGTGATGGAGACGATTGCTGCGCGGCGCGGTTCGCCGGTGGACACGCGGCTGGATGTGCTCTTCGAGAACGGCCAGCCGGTGCCGCGGGCCAAGCTGCAGGCCGTCCGCAACTCCGCCCTCAACTTTCGCCCGATCAATTCCACCCAGCTCGATGCTCGCGTGGATCATTGGGAGGAGATGTCGCTCAACGAATATCTCTACATGGAGGGCGAGGTCGTGAAACTCTTCCGCGCCCCCGAAGGCCCGGACAGCGGCTTTCGTTTCTACAGCAGCACGACCGGCGCACGGCGCTGTTTCTTTGACACCTCCGCCGCTGCGCACGCCGACAGTTCGCCCTGCTACATCGTGCAGCCCTTCGCGCCCGGCGCTGCGTTGCCCGACAACGGCCTGCCGGTCTTTGCCCTCAATTACACGAACGACGACGATGGCCTGCGCCAATGGGGCACCGACTCGCGCCTGTTCTTCACCGCGCCACGCGACGGCCACTACGTCGTGCGCGTCACCGACAACCGCAATCGCCACGGTGCATTGTACAGCTATCGCCTGTTAATCCGCGCGGTGCAGCCGGATTTCAAGGTGACACTCACCGGCGAAAATCCTGTCATCGCGCCCGGCACTGGAAAAGGATTCACCGTCAAAGCCGAGCGGTTGGATGGTTTTGACGGTCCCATCCGCGTGGAGTTGCCCGCCCTGCCCTCCGGATTGCACATCACTCAGCCGCTGCTCATCGAGGCCGGCCACACGGAGGCGCACGGCGTCATCTTTGCCGCCAACGATATGCTATTGGACAAACCCATCGTGCTGGCTGGCAACTTCACCGCCACGGCCATGGTGGGTGGAACGGAAGTTCGCCGCACCATCAACGGACTGGGCACAGTAAATGTCAGCGGCAAGTCCCCTCTTTTTTTGGGATTGGAAAGTGAAGCGAGTTTGAAGGCGCGCATGGCCGTGGTCGCCTCCAATGCCACCAATCGTTTTGGTGCTGGCACGCCGCAATTGCAAATGTTCAAGCCGCTGGAGATCACCCTCGTGCCGGGCAAGACGGCATCCATCTGGCTGGCGTTGCAGCGTGTCACCGACAAGGGTCTGCAAGACATCAGCGTGGCCAACCTGCCGCATGGCGTGATTGTGGACAGCATCGGCCTCAACGGCGTGGAGATCGCCGAGGATCAAGATCGCCGCGAAGTCTTTCTGCACTGCGCGCCGTGGGTGCAGGAGATGGATCGCATCTGCTTCGCAGTGCTCGGCGGCACCAGCAACGTGGTAGATCCCGCCGGCAAGCAAACCGCGCTGCCGGTGCTGCTGAAAATCCGGCGCCAATAAAAAGGGCGGCGCACTCGCGCCGCCCGTTTCAAAATCGCTCTTTAGTTCGCCAGCGGCACCGCCCAAATGTTGCGATAGCGAACCGGGTTGCCGTGATCCTGCAATTGCAACGGCAGCTTGGCCGCGTGCGGCGCGTACTTGGGCAATCCACGATGGGAAACCGCGCCCAGAATCTCACGGTCGTTGTGCACCACCACGCCGTTGTGCTTGACCGTGATGCGGGCGGGCTTCTCCAGCTTGTCCCCGCTGAATTGCGGCGCGTGGAACTCGATGTCGTACGTCTGCCACTCGCCCGGCGGCAGCGACACGTTCACATCCGGCGGATACTGCCCGTAGAGCGAAGCGCACTGGCCATCGGCGTACGTCACATTCTCGTATGAGTCCAACACCTGCACCTCGTACTTGCCCATGATGATGACACCGCTGTTGCCGCGGCCTTGGCTGTCGCCCTTCACCTCTTTGGGCGAGGCGAACTCCAGATGCAGTTGCATCGAACCCAGCGGCTCCTTCGTGGACACGCCGCCGGTCTTGTTGATTTCCATGTAGCCATTCTCGACCTTCCATTTGCCGCCGGCCCACTGCGCCAGATCGGTTCCATCGAACAGCACCACCGCATCTTTCGGCGGTTTCGCGCCCAGCGTCGGCGAGGCTTCGGGCTTGGCCACCTTCGGCTGCGGCCGGTCTGCGTCGTGCACGCGCCATTTCTGGCCGGGGATCAATGGGGTGTCGGTGTAACCCACCTTCGGCTGCTTCTTTTCATCAGCGGCCACCGCCATCAGCGCCGTCAACAAGACCGCGCCCAACAATGCTTGGAGTTGTGTTTTCATAATCATGCGAGAGGCAAAGCCTAGAAAGGCGACCACGCCGTGGCAATGCAAACTTTCGCTTTGCACCGCCGCCCTCAACCGCTACAAGCACCGCGTGCCCCACATTCTGCACATCCAAAACCTGCGCGTGCAACGCGGCGGCATTCGCATCCTGCGCGGGCTGGATTGGTTGGTGGAGCGCGGACAACATTGGGCGGTGCTCGGCCCCAACGGCTCCGGCAAGACTTCGCTGCTGGCCGCGCTCACCGGCTACCTCACCCCCACCGCAGGCGAGATCCAACTGCTGGGTCGCACCTACGGGCGCGCTCACTGGCCGCAGTTGCGCCGTAAGATTGGATTGGTCAGCAGTGCGCTTCACAAGTTGATGGCCGATGACGAACCCGCAGTGGAAACCGTGGCCAGCGGCAAGACCGCGTCCATCAATCTCTGGCATCGTCCCGGTCCCGCGATGCGCCGCACCGCGCTGGGCATTTTGCGACGCTTGGAATGTGCGCACTTGGCCGCGCGACCGTGGGCGCATCTTTCACAAGGCGAACGCCAGCGCGTGCTCATCGGCCGCGCACTGATGGCGCGCCCGCAATTGCTGATTCTCGATGAACCCTGCGCCGGACTGGATCCCTGCGCGCGTGAACATTTCCTGCAATTCCTCCAGCACTTGGGCAGCTCGCGCGGCACGCCTGCGCTGGTGTTAGTCACCCATCATGTGGAGGAAATCATGCCCGCCTTCACCCACGCCCTGCTGCTGCGTGGCGGACTCGCCACCGCATGCGGCCCAGTGTCAGCAACGCTGAAAAGCGCGACGCTGAGCACGGCCTTTGGCCATCACGTGCGTCTGAAGAAAGTTCGCGGACGCTACACCCTGCACGTGCCTGCGGTGCCGCGCCGCGTGATGTGACCTCAATACTGCGGCCCGGGAAACCAAGGCTGGAACTCCTCGTCGCCGATGCCCAGCAGCTCGCTCTTGGTCTTCTCGCCGCTCGCGACTGCGATGATCTTCTCAAATATCTTCCGGCCCACCTGCTCCACCGTTTCCGTGCCGTCGAGAATGGTGCCGGCGTTGATGTCCATGTCCTCCTCCATCCATTGAAAGAGCGTCGTGTTGGTGGCGATCTTCAGGCAGGGCGAAGGCTTGCAGCCGTACACACTGCCGCGGCCGGTGGTAAACACCCCCACGTTGCAACCGCCCGCCACCAGCCCCGTCATGCTCACGGGATCGTAGCCCGGTGTGTCCATGAAACAAAATCCCTGTTCGGTGATGGCCTCGGCGTAATCGTACACCGCCATCAACGGCGACTGCCCGCCTTTTGACACCGCGCCCAAGCTCTTCTCATAGATCGTCGTGAGCCCGCCTTCCTTGTTGCCAACCGAAGGATTGTTGTCGATGGAACTGTCGTGGCGGCGCGCGTAATCCTCCCACCAATGGATCTGCCGCATCAATTTCTCCGCCACCTCCGGGCGCGCGGCGCGGCGCGTCAACAGATGTTCCGCACCGTAAATCTCCGTCGTCTCCGCCAGCACCGAAGTGCCGCCGTGTCGCACCAACTCGTCCGACGCCACGCCCAAGGCAGGATTGGCGGTGATGCCACTGTTGCCGTCGGAGCCACCGCAGTTTTCGGCCAAGAGTAATTTGGCAAGCGCCTGTTCGCTGCGCCGTGCATCGTTGGCCTGCGGCAATACTTTGAGCACCGCAGCCGCCGCCGCGTCGATCGTCTTTCGCGTGCCGCCGGTGCCTTGGATGGTCATGTAGGCGGGCGCAATCTCGCCGGGCTTCAACGTGTCCAGCGCGTGATCCTCGCGGATGCCACGGATCTGATTATCCTCGCAGCCCAGTCCGATCATCACATACGCGGCGATGTTGGGATGCCGCGCCATGTTGCCCAGCGTGCGGCGGATGATGCGCATCGGCCCGCCCGGATCCACTCCGCAACCGCCCTGCGTCTTGAACGCGATGACGCCGTCCACATTGGGAAAGTCGCGATGAAAGTCCGGCCCGCGAAATCGCTCCGTCACGTATCGCGCCACAGAGGCCGAGCAGTTGACGTTGGAAATGATCGCCACGTAATTGCGCGTGCCCGCGCGGCCGCCGGGCCGGGCGTATCCTTGAAACGTTCGCCGCGCCGCTTCCGGGTGCAACACCGCCGGCCGATAGTCTGCGCAAAAGGCGTGCTGCCGTTCGTAGTTGCGCATCACCAGATTGTGCGAGTGCACATGGTCGCCGCAGGCAATCGGAATTTGCGCGAAGCCGATCACCTGCCCGTACTTGAGCACCGGTGCGTCTGCCTCCACGTTGCTGATGGCGATCTTGTGCCCCGCAGGAATCGTCACGGCCGCCGTCAGCGCGCGGCCGTGGCATTCCAATCGCGTCCCAGCCTTGATCGTGCGTTTGGCCACGGCGACATGATCGCCTTCGCGCAGTTGAAGAATCGGAGACTCGTTCGTTGAAACCATGCGCGAAGATATGCGCGGCGGGCGGCGGCGGACAATCCCAATTCCTACAACGCCTCCACCGTGATCCACGTCTCCACCGACTGGCCACCGATGTCAGCCCGCAGACGATGCGTGCCGGGCGCAAGGCGAACCACCGCATGCACGCCGCGTTGTGTGCATCGCAACGTTGGCGATGTCCAACGCACCGGCTGATTGCTGCTCAACCGAAGCGGGATCTCCTGACTGTCTGCAGGTAAATCCGGATCAATATAAAACACCATGCCCGGCAGCGGCGTGACCAGCCGGGGACGATCGTCCTGTTCTTCCCGCAACACAGCTCGGTCGCCCAGCCAGTTGTCGCTGCTGGCCAGCCATTGCGCGTATGCCAAATCTAACCGCAGACGTCCTTGTGCGTCGTGATCATCAGGCGCAGCGGCGGGCGGTTGCGCATTTGCCAAAAACCATTCGGCGCGTCCCGCATCATCGCGTTTGCCGGTGAGCGGATTGACGTTCGCGGTCACGACGCCCGCAGGCTGCGTGTACCAACTGGTGCCGTGCAGGCGATGCAGTCGCTCCATGAGGGCGTGCATCACGGGCGCAGCACCCGTCACGCCGGAGACATCGCGCATCGGCGTGCCGTCAAAATTGCCCACCCAAACGCCCACCACAAATTCCGGCGTGTAGGCGAAGGCCCAGTTGTCGCGGAAGTCCGTGCTCGTGCCCGTCTTGCAGGCCACGGGAAAATCAAACGCGAGTGCCGAGTCCACGCCAAACGACTGCGCGCGCGCATCGCCATCACTCAAGATGTCGGCGACCAGCCACGCTGCGCGCGATTCAAAAAGTTGCACCGCCGGCGCAGCATCACTAGCGAGCAAGCGATAGGGACGCCATACACCGAGGCGCGCCAGACACGCATACGCATTGGCCAATTCTAGCAGGCGCGTCTCTGCGTTACCAAGGGTCAGGCCCAAACCGTAATGCGATGCGGACTCTTCCAGCGTGCTCAGCCCGCAACGCCGCAGGCGATCTTGCAGCGCAGCCACGCCACCGGCCGCTTCAAGCGCGTGCACGGCAGGGATGTTGAGTGAGTTGGCCAAGGCCGCGCGCAACGACACCGGGCCGTGGCAGCGATGGTTGTAATTGTGCGGGCGGAACACGCCGGTCGCCGTCGGCATTTCGCACGGCACATCGGGCAGGATGCTTGCCGCCGTCACCCCATTTTCCAGCGCCATGAGATAAGTGAACGGCTTAAAGGTCGATCCCGCGGAACGTCGCGCCCACGCGCCGTTGACTTGCCCGGTGTCTACCTCGAAATAATCCTGCGACCCCACCAGTGCCAGCACATCGCCACTCGCCACATCCAGCACCACCACCGCACCGTTGGAGACCTGCCTGTCCTTCAATCGCGCAAGCTGCGCGCGCAACGTCTCCTGTGCAAATTGGTTGAGCTCCAGCCGCACGGTGGTGTTCACCGTGCCGGTTGCCTGCGGACGTTGCTGCCCGACGATGTCCACAAAATGCGGCGCGCGAAACGCACGGCCCACACGATTGAGCCGCACCGGCTCGGCCAGCGCGCGGCACAGCGCATCTTCACGCAAATCACCGTTGGCGTGCATGCGTGCAAGGATGAGGCGCTGCCGTTGCTGCGCGCGTTGCAGATGCTTGCGCGGATTCAACCGCGCGGGCGCGTTGGGCAACGCCGCCAGCAGTGCCGCCTCTGCCGGTGAAAGATCGTGCAGCCTCTTGTCAAAATAGAATGCAGCAGCCACGTGCGCACCGCGACAGCCGTTGCCATAATCAATCCGCGCCAAGTACGCCTCCAAGATGCGGCGCTTATTCCAGCGCGTCTCCAGTTTCATCGCCTGCAACGCTTCCTTGAATTTCGCGGAAACATTGCGCGGCCGCGGCTGTGCGTTCTTGATGAGTTGCTGGGTGATGGTGGACGCACCGGAGACCACGCGGCCCGCGCGCAGCATGTCCTTGAAGGCGCGCGCCGTGGCCAGCCAGTCCACGCCTGCATGTTCCCAAAACCGTTTGTCCTCTGCAGCCAGCGTGGCCTGCACAAAAACATCGGGGCAATCCACGATGGACAACGAGCGACGATACGCATCCTCGGCACCCAGCGTCATCCGCAGTGGCTTGCCGTCGCGATCCAGATATTGCGTGCTGGTCTGCGGCTCCGCCATCAGTGCCGGTGGCAGTGGCGTGATCCAAATGGCGATGCGCAGGCAAAGCCACGCGCCTGCAATCACAACGGCCGCGCGCGCGCCCCACTTCGCGCACCGACCGCGCCAGCGCATCCAACATGTCAGCAGCCAGCTTCGCATCAGTTAAGTGGCTGGCTTTTTAACTCAACACTGCCGGCCAGTCCGTGGCGCTGCGGCTGGTACATCGCCTCCACTTTTGTCGCCGGCGCAATGGTCTGGCCGGCGCAGCGCACGCGGGCAAGATAGCGGATGGTGCGGTCACCCGGCGCAAAATGGTCGAAGAAGAACAGCGCACGATCGGTGCGCAACTCGCGATGATCCGCGCGCCAGTCCGATGTGCGCAGTCGGTCTGCGCCCACTTGCTGCGTCTTGAATTCCGGATGCACGGTTTCCAGCGCTGCCGGCAGTGCATCGTCCACCACCACAAAATGCGCCGGCTGCGCGCTGCCCACGTTCAGTGTGACGCAGACAAGATCGCCCACTTTCCAATCTGCGCCCGGCGCGAGCGTGCCATCTTCGTTGACCTTGGTGTACGAGCGCGTCACCGCAAAGCCGTTGTCCTGTCGCGGCATCAGGCGCACCTTCGATCGCATTTCCAGTTTGGTGGTGATGTAAAGTCGCCGACCATCAGGATTGAGCACCTTGAGGTTCGCCGCTGCTGCGCCCGCTCGTTGTTCGCTGGTGAAAACAAATGCGCGCTGTTTTTCATCCAGACTGAATGGCGCTTTTTTGTCCGGCGTTATCAGTGTCCCGCTGACCGGCTGCAGTTGACCCTCCACGCGTTGAGCGTATTCCGCCAACGCCAGCAGTGCCCACGCATTGCCCTGCGTGCTTTGCCAATGCCCCCCGTGGCGCGCGAGGAGCAGTTCGGTGACGGCGGCATCCACGCGCGGCGACTCTGGCTGGCAATGGCTCCACGCCAGCAATTGCAGCGCGGCAGATTGGCCAGCGCAGACAAACCAGCCGCGATTCAACGCCGGTGCGTCCTCTTCCAATAATTGCCGCGCCATGTCGCGCGACCCATCGGATTTGAGGATGGCCATTGCCAACAGCGCGCGATCTGCTGCGGACAAGTTGCGGCGTTGCATGAAGAGTTGCTCGTGAAACGCCGCCTCCGCCCCATCCAAAAGCGCCAAGGTGTACAACGCCAGACAGCGCTCATTGAGTCCGTAGTTGCCATCATCGCCGCGAGTGTTGGCGGGTTTGCGCAACTGCGCGGCCAAATATTCTGAGAGCTTGTCCAATACTTCGCCGGGCACGTGATGACCACTCTGCTTTGCCAGCGCCAAGCCCATGCCGCCATACGCGCTGCCCCATAACTCAGCACGATTGCCGTCGGGCCAGTACGCCAAGCCGCCGTCGGGCGTCTGCATGCCCACGAGGCGCGCGATGCCTTTGGTGATCGCACTGTCGGCGGCGGCCAGCGTGAATCGTTGCGTGGGGAACACGTCATGATGCCGCTGCAAGACCAGCCACGGCAGCATCGCGGAGGTCGTCTGCTCCACGCAGCCGTAGGGGTAACGCAGCAGATAATCGCTTGCCTCGGCCAGTTCGCTCAGCCGCGTGTTGGAGAGCGTGACGGTGATGGTGCCGCTGCCCTCGGCCAGTTGTGGGTCGATGCCTTTGAGGAGATCCGCTTCTTTGGCTGTCGTGCGGGACAAAATAATTTCACGAAGCAACGGCGTGGCGGGATGAACGGGCAGCTTTGTTTTTAGCGCGTCGGTCAACGTGGCATCTTCAGTGCAGATGGCCTTCCAGAGGGTCTCTGTCGTGCCTGTCGCGAGAAACTCAACTGGCCACACGACGGCCTGCGTGCCCTTCGCCGGCACGGTGATGACTTGCTGCGCAGCGGCGCCCACCACGCGCAGTTTGTCGTCGTGTGTCATTTGCACGCGCACCTGCCGGGCGCGGTCGGTCATGTTATGGATGATGGCGCGTGCCTCGATGCGATCTCCCTCGCGCGCAAAACGTGGCCACGCCGCCTCGATGAGCAGCGGCTTGTTGATCCGGAAAGCAGACTCGCCCGCACCGAATTGATGCGCGGCCGTGTGTGCGACAGCAAAGACGCGGTAACGCGTCAGACCATCGGGCGCCTTAAAAGTTGCGCTGACACGCCCAGCGGCATCGGTGGACAATCGCGCGTGCCAGAATGCGCAGGCCGCAAAATTCTCGCGCAGCCTTCCTGCCTCGTCCCCGCCGCCGCCGATGAGATGGCCTTTGTTGCCGAAGGCGCTGCGCGCGGGATCTTCCGCCAGCATGTATGGAAAACTCGTGTGCGTGCGGACGGCGAGAGAACGCGGCGCGTGGAAAAAGGCGCGCGGATCGGGACGGTCGTAGCCCATCAAATCAAGCACGCCTTCGTCCACCGCGTACAACACGACCTCCGCACTCGGCACGGGCTTGCCCTCGAAGTCCGCGACGCGCGTCTCCACTTTCACTTCCTGTTCCGGACGATAATCGCTTTGCGGCAGCACCACCTGCACTTGCAGGCGCGTCTGTGGTTTTTCCACCGTGAGTTTGCAGTAGCCCAGCCGATATTCCGCCGCTGGGATTTTGCGTTTGCTCTGCTCCGCGCCGCGCAGCAGGCAAACCGAGACGAACACATTGGGCGCGTCGTCATCGGAGAGTGGCACCTCGATGGCCGGGGCGTTGCCTTGCAGCTCAACTTGAAATGAGCGCAGCACTTTTTCGCGCTCGATGGTCACCCAAGCGCGGCCACCGAAGGGCGCTTTCACCAGCAGTCTGGCGCGGTCCCCCGCGCGATAAACCTTCTTGTCAGGCACCAGCTCGATGACGGCATCGTTGTGGTAATTCCACGACAACGGCTCGGGGCCGCTAACCGCAAACTCCACCGCGCTGCGAACGGGCCTGCCGTTCTTGTCCTCCGCGCGGACGTGGAGAACATACTCGCCTGCGCTGCGCGGCACGAGTTGGCTTGCGACAGGCTCGGCGTCGTGCGCGGTGGTCGCGATGGATTGTTCGGCGAGCTTCTCCAGTTGCCGCTCGTTCTTGTATGTGACGGTGTTGCCCGCGCCTTTAATGCGGACGCTGTGCCACACCACCCGCGAAAGTGTCGCCTGCGCTGTGACAGCTTGCGGCCACGGTTTTCCGTCCGTGCCCACCGCCACCACATGCAACGCGATGGGCTGGTTTTGATGCTGCAATCGTTCCGAGGAGCGGATGCCCAAATAAAATTCTGAACTGTGCTGGAGAACGGCCGACCGCGCGGTGAGCGTCTGCTGGTTGATGTCCGTCACGCGCGCGGTCAATCGGCCTTCGACGGGCTTGGGCCAGTCGCGGTTGGCGGGCAGTTGCGGGGCGATGAGCAGGCGGCCTGTCTCGTCCAGCTCGCCGTTGCCTTGCAATTGATATTCACCCGGGCTGTCTGCGTCCTCGTTATCCCTGCCGGTGAAATCCAAAAAATGAAACGCCTCGTAGTCCGCCGGCGCAAATCCCGTGGCGGCCCCTTCAATCATCCACTTGACCGGCGCGCGCTGCAGCGGTTTGCCGAAGTAATACTGCACCGCCAACGGCAACTCCAGCGACTGGCCAGCGCGCAATTCCACCCGATCCGGCATCGTGATTTTGTAAGTACTGGGTTGATATTCCTGCACTTGAAAATTCAGCGTCCGCTCGGCAATCGGTTCCGCCTCGGGTTTATCGCCCTTGTGATGGATGCCCAGTGAGGCGCGCCATCCACCCAGTGCGCCTTCGGGAATGAGGAGGTCCGCATCCACAGAACCCAGTGCGGACATCGGCAATGTTTGCCGTCGGAATTCGTGTCCCCGCGCATCGAAGCAAATCACCCGCGCCTCCATCCCCACGGGCAAGTGCATCGCCGCGCTGCTGAATTGGCGGAAGATGCCTTTGAGATGCAGCGTCTCGCCGGGGCGATATACGGGGCGATCGGTGAACGCAAACAGACGCCCGCCCTCGGCCGGCTCGGTGCCGTGATGAATCCGGAAGCGCCACATGGGGACTTCGCCGACCCAATCCTGCGCGGGCAACAGATGCACATCGCCGCCGTGATCCACCCGCAGCCAGCGCGCGTCTGCGCGCAGCGCAATTTGGGCGATGCCCGTCGCATCCGTTTCCGCCTGCGCCAGCACGCTGTTCTCTTTGCCCACCAATCGCAGCGCGGCGTTGGACAGCGGCTTGCCGTTGCGCAGAGAAAACACGTGCGCGGTGATCTCGTCTGCAGCCCGTTTCCACACCACCCCGATGTCGGTCAATTGCACGACGGCTTGGTTGACCGATTGGGCGCCGCGCACGCGGCCAATGCCCGCCACCTCCACAAACAGAAGGCCGTGCGCGCGGCGGTTGAGCACCGTGTCCCAATGCAGCTCCACCTCAGCGGGCACATCCACAGCGCCGCGCGTCTTGAGCGGCAACCCGTCGCCATCGGCAAAGGCCGTGCGCCATTCGTACACCGTTTTGCCGGGCACCACATCGTAGGCCAACGCTTGGCCCGGACGCACGAGCATCACATCGTTCTGCCAATTCTGCTTGGTGAAATAAGCGTCGTCGTAGCCTTCGCGCAGACTGGCCAGATAGGTGGGGTCGATCTGTTTGACGCGCACGCGCAGCTCGCGATTGTTCAGCGAAAGCAACCGCAACGTGCGCCGACCGCCGCTGGACTGCGAATCGCTGTGCGCCTCCAAAAACGTGCGCGACTCCAGCGCGTCAATCTGCACGGTCTCGCTGCGAGTCTTGCCCAGCGTGAAGCCCGCAACGAGCGGCAGCCCTGCGCTCACCGTTACCGTGTATTGGCCCAACGGCAGCTTGCCGTGCAAACGAAGGGCGCCGCCTACGGCTGTCAGTTCCCATTCAGGAATGGCGACATCCGCTTGTTGGGATTTCAAAACGATGAACCGCCGCAGTGCCGTCGCATTCGCGGATTGCGGCAGCGGACGGGAGAGGTGGATCTCAATCGACCGCCCCACGTGCAAGTAGTTTTGCGCAATGATGCTGGTCACGGCCAGCGGCTCCACCACGCCCAGTTCCAGCGCGGATTCAGATTGTGTCTGAAATGCCCCGCCGACTGCAGGCAATCCTTTCGCGACGAGGAGCGACCATTTGCCCGGCGTCAACGGCTGCTGCGGGCGCACCAAGATAACATGGGCGGGAGCGGGCGCTTCTCCGTCCTCATTATCTTCGTCGCGATTCATGTGGTGGTGATGCGCGGACTGAACCTCGGCGGGGATGCGCAGTCCTTTGTCGCTGCGAAACGTCAGATGCTGCGCGGTGGTGTTGGCATCCACGGGCGCGTTGAAACGCAAAGTCAGGTTGGGCTGCAAATTCCTTTCCAGCGCTCCAGCAGTTTCCCCGGTCAGTGTGGCTTGAAATACCGGCGCGGCATAAGTCGCCAGCACTCCCGCGGGCAACAGCACCCCATCGCGATTGGTCAGTCCATCGCGGAGCGACACGGTGTACTTTGCGCCGAGCGGGAAGGCTTCCTCGGGCGTGAAGACGCCACTGGATTGACTGAGCCAGATGAACTTTCCTTTCAGGGGCGGATTGAAAACCACGGGCGCAGTCGTCGCGGGCAGTCCAACGTAATCGCTGTCCACCATCGGCGCGGGAAACTGGACGTTGAACGTGGTGGATGGTTTGAGCAGACCGCCGGTCGGTGTGATTTTAACGGATGCAATGGACTGCGCTGCGGCTGCAGTCGGCGCAGCATTGGGGCGCCCGCCCAATTTCACGCCCAGCGCCAGCATTGCCACAGCAACAGCCAACACTGCAGGCATGTGGCCGGATAGAATTTTCTGAAGCCTCGCCATAACCAATCCTCCTTCAATGCGGGGCGACTGCCCCTCCTTAAAGCGAGCGAGGCTAACCCTCGTCGTCGGCGCGGCAAGGGAATGTTATTCACGCACTCGGAGATTGCATCAACCCGCTGCGAAGATATGGTCGCGCTGTCAATCACCCCAACAAAGGAAGCGTCATGGTCACTGCAAGTTCATTTGAGATTCCGGACATGAAACCCAGCGCGCGCGCGGAGGCGTTTCTGGCACGCCCCAAGCGCCTGCTCATCGGTGGGCGTTGGGTGGAGGCCGCGTCCGGCAAGGCATTCCCGGTGTATAATCCTGCCACAGGCGCGATCATCGACATGGTCGCTGAAGGTGATGCGGAGGACATTGACCGCGCTGTGAAGGCCGCGCGCAAGGTGTTCGATAATCCCAAGCATCCGTGGCGCACGATGACGCCCAGCGATCGCGGCCGGCTGATCTGGCGCATCGGTGATCTCATCCTGCAACATCGCGACGAGTTGGCGGAATTGGAGTCGTTGGACAACGGCAAGCCGATGGCCGTGGCCAATGGCGCCGACGTGCCGCTGGCGGCGGATCTCTTCCATTACATGGCCGGCTGGGCAACGAAGATCCAGGGGCACACCATCCCCATCTCGGTGCCGTACGCGCCGGGCGCGCGGTTCCACGCGTTCACGCTGCGCGAACCGCTGGGCGTGGTGGGGCAGATCATCCCGTGGAATTTTCCGCTGCTGATGGCCGCGTGGAAGCTGGGTCCGCTGCTCGCCGCCGGTAATTGCGCGGTGTTGAAACCTGCGGAGCAAACCCCGCTCACGGCGCTGCGACTGGGCGAGATTCTGCAGGAGGCGGGCCTGCCCGATGGCGTGGTGAACATCATCACAGGTTTTGGCGAGACCGCCGGTGCTGCGCTTGCCGCGCATGATGGCGTGGATAAAGTGGCGTTCACCGGCTCGACCGAGGTGGGCAAACTCATCGTGAAAGCGGCGGCGGGCAACTTGAAGAAGGTCACTCTCGAACTGGGCGGCAAGTCGCCCAATATCATTTTCAAGGACACGCCGGACCTCGCGCAGGCCATTGCCGGTGCCGCCAGCGCGATCTTCTTCAATCACGGCCAGTGCTGCTGCGCCGGCTCGCGACTGTTTGTGGAGAAGGACATTTACAAGGAGGTCGTGAATGGCATCGCCGACGCAGCCAAGGCTATCAAGCTCGGCCCCGGTCTCGCCGCTGACACGCAGATGGGCCCGCTGGTCTCGGAGGAGCAACTCAATCGCGTCACTGGTTTCATGGAGGCCGGGCGGCGCGAAGGCGCGTGCGTCGTCACTGGCGGCCAGCGAGTGGGACAGCGTGGTTACTTCGTCGCGCCGACCGTTTTCACTGAGGCTCGCGCCGACATGAGCGTGGTGAAGGATGAGATTTTCGGCCCGGTGGTGGTGGCCGATTCCTTCGAGAGCACGGAAGAAATCCTTGCTCGCTCCAATGACACGCCCTACGGACTGGCCGCTGGCGTGTGGACGGGGGACATCGCCAAGGCGCATCACCTCGCCGCACAGTTGCGCGCAGGCACCGTGTGGGTGAACTGCTACAATATCTTCGACTCCGCCCTGCCCTTCGGCGGCTACAAGCAATCGGGCTGGGGCCGCGAGATGGGCCACGAGGTCGTCGAGCAGTACACGCAAACCAAGGCTGTCTGCATCGGGCTGTAGCCATGGATCTGCAACTTGCGGGAAAGACCGCCATCGTCACCGGTGGCGCTAAAGGGATTGGGGCTGCTGCAGTCCGCGCCTTCGCTGCTGAGAACGCCAGTGTGGTCATCGCCGGGCGCAGTCCGGCGGAAGGCAACGCGCTCGCGCAGGAAATTCAATCCGCCGGTGGCCGCGCCATTTTTGTCGAGGCGGATCTCTGCAAAGAAGCCGACTGCCACCGCACCGTGGAGGCGACGCTCAAGGCGTTTGGCCGCGTGGATGTACTGGTCAACAATGCTGGCCGCAATGATGGGGTGGACTTGCGCCAATCGCCGGAGCGGTTCATGGCGTCGTTGCAGGAAAATCTTTCGCACGTGTACACCCTCACGCATCTGTGCCGAGAGGAACTTTGCCGCAACAAAGGCGCGGTGGTGAATGTCGGCTCCAAGGTGTCTGTCACCGGACAAGGCAGCACCTCCGGCTACGCGGCGGCGAAGGGCGCGCTCAATGCGCTCACCCGCGAATGGGCGCTGGCGTTGGCGATGGATGGCGTGCGCGTCAATGCCGTGCTGCCGGCCGAGTGCATCACGCCGCAGTATCAGACGTGGTTTGATTCGCTGCCCAATCCCGCTGCCGCGCGCAAAGCCATCGAGAATCTCGTGCCACTGGGCCGTCGCATGACCACGCCCGAGGAGTTGGCGGCCATGATTGTCTTTCTGTCCTCGCCGCGCTCCGGGCACACCACCGGCCAGATCATCTTTGTGGACGGTGGCTACACGCATCTGGACCGCGCCGCCACGCACGACCACGCCAAGTGGAGTTAAGTTAAATCCTGACGCAGCGGCTAGTTGGAGCTGGAGATGCGCATCGAGTAGAAACTGCGCCACACGAAGACCGTGCTGATGAGGAAGAAAATCACAGCCAAGGTGGTGGACGTCTCCTTTTCCAGTCCGACTGCCAGCGATACGGCCAGCAGCCCGAACAGCGTGGCGAACTTGATCACCGGATTCATGGCCACCGAGCTGGTGTCTTTGAAGGGATCGCCGACGGTGTCGCCCACAATGCTCGCTTCGTGCAGCGGCGTGTTCTTGGCGCGCAATTCGGTTTCCACAATCTTCTTGGCGTTGTCCCACGCGCCACCGGCGTTGGCCATAAACACCGCCTGATAAAGGCCGAACAGCGCCAGACCAATCAGGTAGCCGATGAAGAAAAACGGCTCGGCGCAGGCAAAGGCCAGCGTACTGAAAAACATCGCCAGGAAAATATTCCACATGCCTTTTTGCGCGTAGATGGTGCAGATCTCGACGACCTTCTTGCTGTCCTCGATGGATGCCTTCGTCGCGCCTTCAAGCTTCATGTTCTTCTTGATGAACTCGACGGCCTTGTAAGCGCCAGCCACCACCGCCTGAATCGAGGCACCGGTGAACCAGTAAATCACCGCGCCACCCGTGATGAGGCCCAGCAGGAACGGGGCGTAAGTCAGGCCGAGCTTGGAGACCGCCTCCTTGTTGCTGAGGCCATTGGTCAATTCCATGATGATGGAGAAGATCATCGTGGTCGCGCCGACGACGGCTGTGCCGATCAACACCGGCTTGGCTGTGGCCTTGAAGGTGTTGCCCGCACCGTCGTTCTCTTCGAGCAGCTCTTTGCCGATCTCAAAGTTGGTGTCAAAACCAAAGTCCTTCTTGATCTCCTGTTTGATGTTGGGGATCTGCTCGATCTGCGACAATTCGTAAATCGATTGGGCGTTGTCGGTCACCGGGCCATAGGAATCCACCGCGATCGTCACAGGGCCCATGCCGAGGAAGCCGAAGGCCACCAAGCCGAAGGCAAAGACTGCGGCCATCGTCGCGCCAATCTCACCGCCGCCCAGCGCTGCATTAAGGCCCATGCCCGACACCCAATAGGCGATGCCCATCAGTCCGACCAGCATGATGCCCAGCCAGTAGGCGCTGAAGTTTCCGGCAGTGAGTCCAGAAAGAATGTTGAGCGAAGCGCCGCCTTCTTTGGATGAATTGACCACTTCACGCACGTGCCGCGAATGGGTGGAGGTAAACACCTTCACCACTTCGGGGATGATCGCGCCCGCGGCCGTGCCGCAGGAGATGATCAGCGAAAGTTGCCACCACAAATCGCCTGCGCCAGCGTGCCCGCCAACCGAGGGGATGAGGAGGTGCGAAAGCGCGAAGGTGACGGCGATGGACACGATGGACGTGATGACAACCAAGCTCGTCAGCGGGTATTCGTAGTTGAACTTCACCGCGTTGCCGAACTTCGGCTTGGCGACGAACCAATCGTTGATGAAGTAACTGCCGACGGAGGTCAGCACCATCGCCACGCGCATCGCGAAAATCCAGACGAGCAACTGCACTTGAATCGTCGGATCGCTGACGGCCAGCATGATGAAAGTGATCAGCGCCACGCCCGTCACGCCGTAGGTCTCGAAGCCATCAGCGGTCGGCCCGACGGAGTCGCCAGCGTTGTCACCGGTGCAATCAGCGATCACACCGGGATTGCGCGCGTCGTCTTCTTTGACCTTGAAAACAATCTTCATTAGGTCGGAACCAATGTCAGCGATCTTGGTGAAGATGCCGCCGGCAATACGCAGCACCGCCGCACCCAGCGATTCGCCGATGGCAAAACCGATGAAGCACGGGCCGGCCAGATCCACGGGAAGGAAAAGCAGGATGGCGAGCATGATGATCAGCTCGACGGAGATGAGCAGCGTGCCGATGGACATGCCCGACATCAGCGGGATGGCGTAGCAGGGGAAGCCTTTGCCCTTGATGGCAGCGAATGCCGTGCGGCTATTGGCGAAGGTATTGATGCGGATGCCGAACCACGCCACGCCGACGCTGCCGAGAATGCCCACCACGGAGCAGGCCAGAATCATAAACACCTTGTACGCGCCCAGCCCATGGCCGCCAGCGCCGTCGGGCGTCAGGAATCCGAAGTAGGCGATGATGATGGCGGCGATGAGCAGCCACAGCACACCCAGAAATTTTGACTGCGTGATGAGATAAGTTTTGCAGGTCTCGTAGATCAGTTCGGAAATCTCGCGCATCGAATGATGCACCGGCAGGTTTTTGACCTCATTGAAAACCTTCAGGCCGAAAACAAAACCCAGCGCGCAGATAAGCAAACCCCACATGAGAAACGCCTTGCCGGTCATCCCCAGAAACAGCACCGGCTTGGTATCGCCCCAGGGCACCGCACCTTTGGCCTGCAGCTTCCTGCCGTCCTTGGTGGTGACCTCGACCATGCCCACCTTGGTGGTGTTGTCGAGCGACGGCAGGATGAGGTTCGCCTCGCCGCCGTGAGGTGTGCTCGTCGCAGTGGCATTGGCACCGGCTTTCTCAGCCGCGACGGTTATTGCCGGACTCAAGAAAAGTCCGAGCGAGAAAATGAGAACGAGTAGGCGCAATGTAATTTTCACCAGTTGGAATTTGGAGGGTTTATAGCAGACATCCCGCACGCGGGAGCGGATAGAAGGCATGCCAATCTCGATGCTGTCAAGCCATTACTCAAAGCGTGCATCGAAACGATGAAGCAAATGAAAATGGCTCCAGAGGCAGGGCTCGAACCTGCAACCACACGATTAACAGTCGCGTGCTCTACCATTGAGCTACTCTGGAAACCAGAGACCGGCGACGCTAACGGTCAACAGCCGGAGCGTCAAGCATGCGATGCCCGCGCCGTTCAAGAACGGTACCGCAGCCGCGCCGGAAGCACAAATGCGTTGGGCCAATGACAGATCTCCTGCACGGCGTCGTTCACCAAGAGCACTTCCACAATATCAAAACGGAACGTCACGGCGGGATTGCGAAGTTCGCGTAGATAATCCAGCGCAGCGTGCGCCAGTCGCAGACGCTTGTCGGCGTCCACCGCCGCCAATGGCCGCACTGGGCCACCAGCCGCGCGGGTTTTCACTTCCACAAAAACCAGACAGTCGCCATCGCGAAACACCAGATCAATCTCGCCACGACGCATGCAGGCGTTGGCCGCGAGGAATTTTAATCCGCGCCTCTTCAGATGCCGTTTGGCCGCCCGTTCCCCCACCCTGCCCGCGCGCAGATGCGGTGCTTGCTGCGTTCCCCACAGACATCGAATCCATTCACCCCATACCACGCACTCACAATAAAGTCGTCTGCATGTTCCGCAAGGGGGCAAAGCTGCGGCGATGGATGGGACAGGGGCCGTACCGTTCCATCGCCGCCACATGCGCTGCGGTGCCGTAACCTTTGTGAGCGGCAAAACCATATTGCGGCCAGCACGCGTGGTGCTCCAGCATCAGCCGGTCGCGCGTGACCTTGGCCAGCACACTCGCGGCGGCGATGGTATAACTGCGCGCGTCGCCCTTCACCAAGGCCGTCTGCGGAAATGTAAGCGTGGAGACGCGAAGTCCATCCACCAAGACATGCGCCGGCGCAGAGCGCAACTGCACGAGCGCCTGCTCCATCGCCGCATGAGTGGCGCGCAGAATGTTGATGCGGTCAATCACCTCCACCTCCACCACGGCGACCGCGCAGGAAATCTCCATGCGCGTGGTGAGAATTTGAAACAACTCCTCACGCACCCGTGCGCTGAGTTGTTTGGAGTCGTTGAGCCTTGCGAGATCGGAGGGCAGTCCTGCGCCAATCCATTCGACTGGAAACATAACCGCTGCCGCCACGACTGGCCCAGCGAGTGGCCCGCGCCCCGCTTCATCCACGCCCGCCAACGGGCCGATGCCGCGCGCGAGCAATTCGCGTTCGCAGATAAAACGATCCACCTCCAGCGCCACGCAACGGTTGTGGCAAGGGCGGGCCGGTTTTGAAATCAAAACATATTCCCGCCCACAAAAAGAAACCGGGGCGGCCTGCTCGCGCAGATCGCCCCGGTCGAAAGCTGTTTTGTGCTAGGCCGACTTCGCCGCTGGCTTGGCCACCGGCTTGGCTTTTTTCTCGCGCACGGTGACGGCCTCTTTGCCCAAGCGATGGCGCAGGTAGTTGAGCTTGGCGCGTTTCACTTTGCCGTGGCGCTCCACCTCGACCTTTTCCACAAACGGACTGTTGCAGGGGAAAACACGTTCCACACCTTGGCCGTAGCTGACGCGGCGCACGGTGAAGTTGGCATTCACGCCATGTCCACGGCGGCCGATGACAATGCCGTTGAACACCTGGGTGCGCTCTTTCTCGCCTTCCTTCACGCGCGTGTGCACTTTCACCGTATCACCCACGTTGAATTTCAGCGGGGTCTTGCGGCTGTAGGTCGCCTCAATTTTATCAAGCAATGCCTGGTTCATAATTCGTTCGTTCTGTTGGCTGGCGTTTCCGCCGACCGTTTGTTCTCCACCAAATCTGGCCGCTGCTGTCGCGTGCGTATCTCAGCCTGCGCCTGCCGCCACTGGGCGATCACCGCATGATTGCCCGAGAGCAACACCGGCGGCACGCTCATGCCGCGAAACTCCGGCGGCCGTGTGTACTGCGGATATTCCAGCAGCCCGTGGCTGAAGGATTCGTCCACCGCACTAGCGTCGTCGCCCAGCACACCGGGCAACAACCGCGTCACCGCATCAATCAACACCATCGCCGGCAACGCACCGTTGGTCAGCACGTAGTCGCCGATCGACAATTCCTCGTGCACCAGCGTCTGCCGGATACGCTCATCAAATCCTTCGTAGCTGCCACACAGCAGCAAGAGATGCTCGCACTGCGCCATCTCGCGCGCCACCGCCTGCGCGAATGGCCGCCCTGCCGGCGTCAACATCACCACGCGCGTCGCCGCGCTGGACAAGGCCTCAACGGCCTCAAAAATCGGCTCGCACTTGAGCACCATTCCCGGCCCGCCGCCGTAAGGTTCATCGTCCACCGTGCGGTGACGATCGTGCGCCCAGTTCCGCAAATCATGGACGGCTAACTGCAACCGCCCGCTGTCTCGCGCGCGGCGAATGATGCTCTCATCGAGCGGCCCGACGAACATCGCCGGAAACAAGGTGAGCACGTCCACTCTCATCGTGCATCCGCGTCATGAGCGGCACACACGCGCCCACTTCTTAGCGCGCCCCATCTTCCACCAAATCCATTTGGCAACGCAGCCCTTTCTTGGCACTGCCCGCCTGCAGGAGCGCGCGGATGGCATTGATCGTCATGCCTCGCCGGCCGATGATCTTGCCGGCATCCGCAGGAGCCACTCGCACTTCGTACAACGTCATGCCGCCGCGTTCAACGGGGGTGACTTGGACTGCCTCGGGATTGTCCACCAACCCCTTGACGACAAATTCAACAAATTCCTGCATGGCCAAAACAGCCGGACAGCCGACTTTAAGCCTGCGCCGCAGCGGGAGCAGCGGCCGCAGCAACCGCAGCAGCGCGACGCGCCTTGCGGATAAAACTGCCCACCGTGTCGCTGGGTTGCGCGCCGCACTTGATCCAATGCTCGGCACGGGCCAGATCAATCTTGTAATTGACCTCGTCCTTGCGCAGCGGCCAGTACGTGCCCAACTCCTCGATGGCGCGACCGTCGCGTTTTTTGCGTCCGTCGGCCACCACAATACGGAACACCGGCGTGTTGGTCATGCCGATCCGCTTCATTCTTATCTTTACTGCCATGATAAATCCGTAAACCCACCTGTGACGAAGGCGCCGGCAACTGCCGCAATAACCCCTCGCCAAACAAAAAGGAGCGTGAATGTAGGCAGCGTCAGTCTGGAAATCAAGACCTCTTTTTGCAGCAAAAGTGCCGCTCACGGCACCACGACCCGCAACGCCGACCGCGCCACTGAGATCGTGGCAGGCAATTCCCCCACCGCATCGCCTTCCAACTCCAGCGGCGCACGCTCTGCAGAAACCAATTCCACCGCCGCAGTCTGCAAATAATGTGCGCCCGCCATCCGCGAAACACGATCGCGCAGTACCGCCCATCCATATTGCAGACAGCGCCAACGGCGCACCTCTTCAATCACCACCACGTCAATCAAACCATCGTCCAACCGCGCGTCCGGAAAGATGGCGTGACGCCCGCCATAAAATCGTCCGTTGCCCACCAACACCAATTGCCCGTGCAGCTCCGTCCCGTTGGCGCGGACTGTGATTTGCGGCAAGGCACGACCCAACGCCTGCCAACCCGCCCACACGTAGGCCAAATCGCCAAAGCGCTGCTTGAGATTCCACTGCACCAACTCCACCGCGCACGCATCCAATCCCGCGCCCGCCAACTGCACAAAGCACCGGCGCTGCGCGCGCGCCGATTTCTGAAATTCAATCCAACCCAAATCAATCAATCGTTCGCGTCCCGCGCGCAGCATCGCCCACGCCTCATCGAAACGCGTGGGTAGATTCAGCTCCTTGCCAAATACGTTCACCGAACCCCACGGCAGCACCCCCAACCGCGCACGCGCCAGTCCATCTTTTGCCGCGGCCAATCCGTTGGCAACTTCGTTCACCGTGCCATCGCCGCCCGCGGCGACGACGGTGTCAAAACCTTCCTCGACCGCCGCCTGCGCCAGCCCGATCGCTTCGCCGGGGCGCGTGGTCGGGAAAAGTTTGCACTGCCCGCGCAGTGCCTCCAAGTGCGTCAACCATCGGCGCGCGCGGTTGCCTTGCGCTGTGGGATTGAAAATGACCGCGATCGGCACGGCGCCATTTGGAATACAAAGCGCGGCTGAGTCCAGCAGAAGCTGCCGCGTCAGTGCCCGCGAATGTAGTCCAGCACATGCGCCTTGGCCTGCGCGATGGCTGCATTCAGATTCAGTCCCTGCGCCAGCCCGGCTGCAATCGCTGCGGAAAGTCGGCAGCCGGTGCCCCGCCACGGACCACCGGCAAGGCGCGGTGCTTCCAGCAAAACTTCATCGCGCCCATCCCAAAACACATCCACGCAATTCCGAGCACGCGCAGCGTGACCGCCTTTGAGCAGCACAGCGCATCCATATTTCTCATGCAGTGCACGGGCGGCATGTCGCATCGTGGCACGCGAATGAATGCGCAACTTGGAGAGGCGTTCTGCCTCGGGCACGTTGGGTGTCACCAATGTCGCCAGCGGCAGCAATCGACGTTGCAACACGCGCAGCGCGCCCGCGCGCAACAGCGTCGTGCCACTGGTTGAGGCAATGACGGGATCCACAATCAGCGGCGGCCTGTTTGCTTGCTGCCAGAATTCAGCCACGAGCTCCACCGTCCGTTCTGCCAGCAGCATGCCTGTCTTTGCGGCGCGCACTGTGCAGCCGGCAAACACAGCCTCCAGTTGATGCGCGATCATTTCCGAGCGCACCGCCTCCACGGCCACGACTCGTTCCGGACTCTGCGCAGTGATGGCAGTGATGACACTCGCGCCATGCACACGCAGTGCAGCGAAGGTCTGCAAGTCCGCCTGCACACCGGCACCGCCGCTGGAATCTGAGCCGGCGATTGTCAGCACTGTGGGAATGTTCTGCCGCTTGGCCACGCCGCATCGTACGCGGACGGCGTTCCACTTTGAACTTTGAACTTTCAAAAGCGCGGCCGCATATTCGGTGGATGGACAAGGGACAAGTCGCCGACATCCTCGCTGAGATCGGCACGCTGCTGGAGTTGAAGGGTGAAAATCCTTTCAAGACGCGCGCCTACAGCAATGCCGCGCGCACGCTCGAAGGGTTGACCGAGTCGCTGGCGACGATCGTGGCGGAGGAACGTCTCGGCGAAATCAAAGGCATCGGCGAGGCGTTGCAGGAAAAGATCACCACGCTCGTCACCACCGGCAAGCTGCCGTACTACGACGAGCTGAAAGCGGCGACGCCGCCGGGCTTGCTGGAGATGTTGCAGATTCCCGGGCTTGGCCCGAAGAAGGTGAAGAAGCTCCACGACGAACTGGCGATTGATTCGGTGGAAAAATTGGAGGCGGATTGCAACGCGGGCAGAGTCGCTGCGCTGGACGGATTCGGCGAGAAGACGCAAGCGAAAATTCTGGAGGGCATCGCCTTCAAGCGCACCTATGCCAGTAAGCATTATCTTTCCACCGCGCTGATTGCTGCCGAGCCGATTCTCGATGCGCTGCGGCAACATCCCGATGTCATTCGTTGCAGCACTGCGGGCAGTCTGCGCCGCTGGAAAGAAATCATCGGTGACGTGGATTTTCTCGTCTCGTCAAAACATCCCGCCGCCGTCATCGAATATTTTGTCACGCAGCCGGGCATTCTTTCCATCAGCGCCCAAGGCGAGACGAAGGCCAGCGTCATTCTCGCGGGCGGCTTGCAAGCGGACTTGCGGGTGGTGGCGGACTCGGAATTTCCGTATGCGCTGGCTTACTTCACCGGCAGCAAAGAGCACAACATCGTGATGCGCCAGCGGGCCATTTCGCGCGGCCTGCGCTTGAATGAGTACGGGCTGTTCCGCTCGAACGAGGAGACGCGCGATCCGGCGTTGCTCGTCCGCTGCCAGACGGAGGATGAGATTTTTGCGGCGTTGGAACTGCCGTACATCGCGCCCGAACTGCGCGAGGATCACGGCGAGTTTGCTGCCGCTGAAAAGAACGCGTTGCCCGAACGGTTGATTGAGTGGACCGATCTCAAAGGCTCGCTGCACAATCATTCCAATTGGTCGGATGGCAACAGCACGCTCGATGAGATCGCCGCGCACATGGATGATTTGGGCTGCGCCTACTGGGCGATCACGGATCACTCCCGCGCGAGTTTTCAGGCGAACGGTCTGGCGCCCGATCGGCTGCGTCAGCAAATCAAAGCCGTCGCTGCGGTGAATGGGAAACTTGCTGATGACGGCAACGACTTGCGCCTGCTCACCGGCACGGAGGTGGATGTTCTCAAAGAGCGGCTGGACTTTGATGACGACCTGCTGGGCGAACTCGATGTCGTCGTGGCCAGTCTGCACGTCGCCGGCAGTGATGAGGCGGACAACACCCGGCGGCTGATTCGCGCGGCGGAAAATCCGTTTGTCCACATGCTCGGCCATCTCACCGGCCGATTGCTGCTCGAGCGCAAGCCGTACCCCGTGAACCAGCACGCCGTGATCGATGCCTGCGCGGAGACGGGCACTTGGATTGAACTGAATTCCAATCCGTACCGTTTCGACATGGACTGGCGGCTCTGGCAATACGCGAAGGCGAAGGGCGTGCGCTGCGCCATCAACTGCGACGCGCACCGGCAGGAGCACGCCGGCTTTCTGCGGCTGGGCACGGGCGTCGCGCGCAAAGGCTGGCTCACCAAAGCGGACGTGATCAACACGCTGCCGTTGGCGCAACTGCGAAACGAATTACAAAAGAAGCGCGCCCGCCGATAAACTTCGGCTGGGGATTGAGGAGGCCGTTCCCGCCGAGGGACTGCTGGCACCATGGAGAAATTGATTTTCAGACCGAAGCTTTTCGAGAGCCTTGCCAGTTACAACGCGGAGACCTTCCGGCACGACTTGGTTGCCGGATTGACGGTGGGTGTGGTGGCATTGCCGCTGGCGATGGCGTTTGGAATCGCCACCGGTGTCAAACCCGAGTAGGGCATTTTCACGGCGATCATCGCCGGGTTCATCATCTCCGCTTTGGGCGGCTCCCGCGTTTTGATTGGTGGTCCGACCGCCGCGTTCATCGTCATCCTCGCGGGCATCGGACAAAAATACGGCGCGGCCAACCTGGCCATCTGCACCATGATGGCGGGCGCGTTGCTCGTGCTCATGGGCATGGCGCGATTGGGCGGCATCATCAAGTTCATCCCCTACCCGCTCACGATGGGTTTCACCTGCGGCATCGCGGTGACGATCTTTGGCACGCAGCTCAAAGATTTTCTCGGGCTCGAAATCATGGGCGCCCCGGCGGAGTTCATCCCCAAACTCGCCACCACGCTTTATCACCTCCCGCAAGCGCATCTGCCCACGGTGATGTTGGCGCTGGCCAGCATTCTTCTCATCGCGTGCTGGCCTAAAAAGCTGGCGCGTTGGTTGCCCGGCTCCATCGCCGTGCTCATTCTGGCCACGGCCGCCACGATGTGCCTCAACCAATCGCAAGGTTGGGGGCTTAAAACCATCGGCAGCATGTTCGGCGGAATTCCATCGAGCCTGCCCGCGTTCTCGCTGCCTCGCGTGGACTGGTCGCAGTTGAAGGAACTCCTGCATCCGGCGCTGACCATCGCGCTGCTGGCGGCCATCGAATCGCTGCTCTGCGCCGTGGTGGCCGACGGGATGATTGATGACCGCCACGATTCCAATCAGGAGTTGATGGCGCAGGGCATCGCGAACATTGTCACCCCACTCTTTGGCGGCATCGCCGCCACGGGCGCCATCGTGCGCACGGCCACCAATGTCCGCACCGGTGCGCGCACGCCCGTCGCCGGAATCATCCACGCGCTGACGTTGCTGGCCATCCTGCTCATCGCCGCGCCGCTGGCCAAGCACATCCCCATGGCCGCGCTCAGCGCGGTGCTGTTGGTGGTGGCGTACAACATGGGCGAGTGGCGGCTCTTTTCGCATCTGCGCCGCTGGCCGCGCAGCGACATGGCGGTGTTCCTCACGGCATTTGGTTTTACCGTGGTAGTGGATCTGACGTGGGCGGTGATCGTGGGCTTGCTGTTGGCGGGCGCACTCTTCATCCGCCGCATCGCCGCGACAACGCAGATCACCGGTGAAGGCGCCGACTACGCCGAGAAAGGCGGCGCACCCGCTCCGGAAGGCGTCGTGGTGTTCCGCATCTTTGGCGCGTTCTTTTTTGGCGCAGCGGACAAGTTGGAGATGGCTTTGGAAAGCGCGCAGCGCGAACCGGAGGTGCTCGTGCTGCAACTGCGTGAGGCGCTGGTCATGGACGCGACCGGGTTGACCGCGCTGGAGGCGCTGCACGCGCGCCTGTATCGCAACGGCAAGCATCTCATCCTGTGCGGACCGCACACGCAGCCGCTTTTCGCGCTGCA
>SIAW01000013.1 GCA_009695465.1 Pedosphaera sp. | reverse complement strand
GAGCTGGCGGCACTGAACGCGGAGCTGGGGTTGCAGGCGCTGTACCAGAACCATTCGGGGCGCGGTTATGTCGGCGCGTCGCTGTGGGATTTGCAGCGGCTCTTTGAGGGACTGGACGCGCGGCACATGGCCGTCGCCTTTGACCTCGGCCACGCCACGGCGGAAGGCATGGGCTCGTGGGAAGTGCAGTTCAATGTCATCCGCCCGCACTTGGGCGTGGTGTACGTGAAGAATTTTCGCTGGACCAACAATCGCCAGGAATGGGTGCCGCTGGCCGATGGCGTGGTGGATCGCAAGTTTCTCAAGAGCCTCGTGCAGTCGGGCTACACCGGCCCCATCAATCTGCACGAGGAGTACATTGATCATCGCGACCCCAAGCTGGTGCCGCGGCATGTGGAGGCGTACCAGCGCGACTTGGCCACGCTCAAGCAATGGCTGGCGTAGCGCGATGATCGCGGTGTTGCAGCGCGTCACCGAAGGCCGTGTCACTGTGGACGGCCGCGTGACCGGCCAGATTGGGCGCGGGCTGGTCATCCTGCTGGGCGTGATGCGCGGTGATGAGGCGCACGATGGCGAATTCCTGGCGGACAAGACGGCGGGCCTGCGCCTCTTCAGCGATGACCAGGGCAAGATGAACCGCAGCGTGCTCGATGTGGACGGCGCGGCACTGGTCATCAGCCAATTCACACTGTGCGGCGACTGGCGCAAAGGCCGGCGGCCCGGATTTGACAACGCCGCGCCACCGGACATCGCCCGCGCGTTGTACGAGGACTTTAACACCCGCCTGCGCGCGCGTGGATTGGCGGTGGCCACCGGCGAATTCGGCGCGGACATGCAGGTGAGCCTCGTCAACGACGGCCCCGTGACCTTCGTGCTCGACAGTCGGCTGGCCACACCGCCCGCTCTCGGATAGACTGCGGCGATGAACTGGCGGCAAGGCGCACTGTGGCGGCAATCGGCGGGCAACACCGGTTGGTGTCTGCTCGGCTGCAGTCTCGGCGACTTCGGCACCATCCTGTGGTTCCAACATTACCAGCCGCAGACCGCCATGCAGGAGCCGATGCGCGTGATGCTCATCGCCACCGTCGCGGGCATCCTCACCAGCATCGTGCTGGAAACAATTATCCTCTCCAAAATCCTGCCGTGGGCGCAGGCGTTTCGCACGGCCGTGGGCATGAGCCTCATCAGCATGCTGGCGATGGAAACGGCGATGAACGCCGTGGACTATTTCGCCACCGGTGGCGCGCGATTAACATGGTGGGCCGTCCCGCTGATGTTGGCTGCGGGCTTTCTCACGCCGTGGCCGTACAATTATTGGCGTCTAGCACAGTTCGGCGAATCTTGCTGCAAAGCGCCCGCGCCGCAACCGCAACCACCCGCAAAGCCCGGCAACTGCTGCGACACGCACAAGCATTGATGAGTATGGATATTGACGAGGAGGAATCTTATCCACTGCTGCCGGGCCTGCGCACACGCGCGCAGTCGGGCGATGTGGAGGCGCAGTACGAACTGGGCTGGCGCCACGCGCTGGGCATGGAGGCGCCGCTGGAAGATGAGGTGGCCATCGAATGGCTCAAACGCGCCGCCGACAACGGTCACATGCTCGCGCAGAATAATCTGGGCGCACGTTATTACACCGGCGATGGCGTCGAGCAGGATTTGCAGGCGGCGTACCGCTACTTCTACCGCGCCGCGAATCAGGGCGATCGCAAGGCGGGCAAGAATCTCGATGTCATCGCCAAGCGCCTGCCGCCGGACGTGCTGGAATCCTGCCGCCGCGCCGCGGCGCAAGATTGAGCCGTGCGCTTGCGTCGCGGCTCCGCCCGGTGTTAATCTCGCCGCAACATTCATGATGTTGCCTCACGCCATCTGCATCGCCAGCCTGCTCGCTTTAGCCGCCTGTCGCACCCCCGCCCCGCCCGTGTCGGTGGAACTGCCTGCGACACCCGAAGACCCCGCGTTGACCTTGCTGCGTCAACAAGCCGTCACGGGTGATAAACTCTGGCAACTCGCGCTGGGCCGGCGATTGGACGAGGACAAAAAGTACGCCGAGGCTCTGGACTGGTATCGCAAGGCCGCCGAGCAAGGATTAGCGGACGCACAATATCTCTACGCCTGCATGCTCGCGGAAGGTGCCGCCGCCCCGCCGCAACCCACGCATGCGGCGAAATGGTTCCGCGATGCCGCCGACCAGAATCATCCGGAGGCGCAGTTCAATCTGGCCATGCTGTACGCCGAAGGCAAAGGCCTGCCTGAATCGGCCAGCGAAGCCGCCAAGTGGCTGCGCAAATCTGCGGAGGGCGGCTATGCGACCGCTCAATTTCTGCTCGCGGCGCGACTGCTGCGCGGCAGTGTGCCCACGGGCGCGACCGCCGCTGAAATCATCGAGTCCATCAAATGGCTGGGCGCCGCCGCCCAGCAAGGCCACCGCGACGCCCAGTTTTATTTGGGCGACGCCTACTGGCGCGGGCGCGGTGTTAAAGCCGACAAAGTGCAGGCGTACAAATGGCTCAACCTCTCTGGCGCCGCTGGCAGCGAGGAGGCGCGGCGCAGCCGAACCGCGTTGACCCGCCAGATGACCCCGCAGGAAATCGCCCAAGGCCAGCTCCTCTCCACCGAATTCAAGCCCAGCCAGCCCTGAGCCATCCCGCCGAAGCGGGTTGTCAGTTTTTCCAAGAGACCAAGCTGGAGTCCTTGTCGCAATATCTCTTGGGCAAGATGTATCATGAGGGCCAGCGGGTGCCGCAGAATCATGTGGAGGCGGCCCAGTGGTATCGCAAGGCGGCGGAGCAACTGGCACAAGCGCAAAAGCGCGCCGCAACACTGCGGGCGATGATCGACGCCCATCTCAAGCAATAAAACCGGCGGGGTGAGCAAGCCGCTGTGGCGGCAGCGGGCGCATGGATTTTCGTTTGCGTGGAGGCTGGTTTAGCTGCGTCCAAGTTCCTACATTCCGAAGGCAACCCTGATGCAACCCGACGCAACTCCGCATTTTCACCGCGCATGAATCGTCACCTCACTCTTCCCCTGTTATTGCTGGGACTCACCTTGTTCATCTCAACGGGCGTTGAGCGCGCGCTGGGCGCACAGGGGGCGAAGTCGGGCTTTGCGTCGCATCCACCGATGCGACCGTTGCCGGTGGCGGTGAAGTCGCCGCTGGCGAAGGGACCAAAATTATTCGTGGACGCGGCGCGCGGCAATGACGCAGGGGCTGGCTCGGAGCGTGCGCCGTGGAAATCGCTCGTGCATGCGCTGCGGCAGTTGAAGCCGGGCGACACGCTCTATCTGCGCGGCGGGACGTTTTACGAGAAGGTCGCGCTCACGCAATCGGGCACGACGAATGCGCCCATCACCATCGCCTCTTTTCCGGGCGAGCTGGCGGTGATTGACGGTGGGTTGCGCGAGTTTCTGGAAAGCCCGGCGACGAGCTGGGTGCCGGCGGACAGCGACGTGGCGCGCGCGGCGGGCGAGTTTGTTTCGACCAAAACGTATCTGCACGCGGACGATCGCAAGGTGCCGCAACAATTCCTGCCGGCGTCGTGGGAGCCGATGTGGGGCATCGAAGAGGAGCGGCCACTGGCGTTGGGGAATTTCGCGGACTCGCTGGTGCCGCTGCACGGTTACCGGCTCGAGGTGGATTTGCGTTCGACGAACGAGCTGTGGACGGGCGGCAAGACTGCGATGCGTGACACGGGTTTTTATTGCGGGCCGGGACTGTGGTTCAACCGCGCGACGGGGCGCATCCACATCCGACTGGCTCACACGCGACTGGCGGGCTTGGGCGCGCGCACATATCGCGGCGAGACGGACCCGCGCAAGTTGCCGTTGGTCGTCGCGGCGGGGTTTGGCGAGGACGTGCTGCGCGTGAGCGGTGTCAAACACGTGCGATTGCAGGGGCTGGTGCTGCGCGGCGCGACGGGCAGCCCGATGATCCACGTGTACGGCTCGCAACACATCGAGCTGGACCACGTAACGGTGTTCGGCGGATTTCCGGCATTGCTCGTGAACGCCTCGCAAAACGTGCGCGTGGTGCACTCGGCGTTCCGCGGATTATCAGCACCGTGGAGCGGGCGGGCGCACATGAAATATCGCGGCACACCGACGTATCAAATCGTGCTGCAAAACCGGCAGCCGGCGAACGAGAATATCGAGCTGGCTTGGAGCGAGTTCACCGACGACCACGATTTCGCCTATCTGCGCCACGCGAAGAATCTGCAGTTCCACCACAACTTCGTGGACAACTTCAACGACGACGGTTTGGAGTGCGGCCCCAAGCTGCGTGGCCACACGATTTTTATCCACCAAAACCGCATTGGCGCGTGCTTGGGCGTCTTGCAACAGCACGAGATTGAGAAGGACGAATCGCCGCTGGACCACGACCCGAAGTCGGGCGTTTACATCTTCCGCAACGTGTTCGATGCGCGCGCGGGTGTTTATTATTCCGTGCCCGCGCAGCCGGACCCGACCGGCGCGTTCCTGCGCTTCGAAGGCCATCTGGCCAGCGACCACGGCAGTCCTGTCTGGCCGGTGATGCGCGTCTATCACAACACGTTCCTGCGCCACGCGCCGGTGTTCCGCGATTATTTCCTGTTCGGCATCGGCCCGGGCGGCATGCGCCACACCGAGCGCGACGTGTTTAACAACATCTTTTCGCAGACCGGCCCGGTGCCCGGCACGACCATCATCGGCATGAAAGAGGTGGAGAACCTGCGCGAAGGCGGCAACCTGCTCTGGGGCGCGCAAGGCGGGCCGACCTTGACTGGCGATCCCTTTGCGAAATTCCGCGCGTCGCCGCTCTTCGCCGAAAGCCGCAAACGCTACCCCGCCGGCTGGACCACGCACGACCGCGTGGCCGATCCGAAGTTCATGAAATTGCCCGACGACGAAACGCTGCCCACCGACTTGCGCCTGCAACCGGGCAGTCCCGCCATCAACACCGGCCAGCCTGTGCCCGCTGAGTGGCCCGACCCGTTGCGCGCTGCGGACAAGGACGCGCCCGACATCGGCGCGCTACCGCTCGGTGTCAAAACATGGGGCGTGGGCGTGGACGGCCGCATCCCGTTTTGATGCCTTCCTGCGGGGTGCAAATCCGTGTCGTCCGCAAAATCCAAAATCCGTCAGGACAAAAGAAAACACCGATGCCAATCGCCCCAGTGGTGCACTGTGGGGGAACCCAGTGGTTTAGGTCTGCGGAGTCAAAGAGAAGTCAGGCGACGGCATCGGTGGACTCCGCAACCTCCTCGTGTGGCCCGGGCCTGCTCACTTTTGCGTCCCTGAGTGGAAAGTAGAGTTGGCCCGTTCCATCTGTCTGCAGCGTGCGGCGAAACGCAGCTTCGGTCACGGGTATGTTGTTTAATGATACACACAAGTTGCCCACTCCTGCGGAGGGCACTTCTACCAGAGGAAGGACTGTTGGTGGGAGAGGGTGCGGTTGCCTTCTATCAAGCTGACGCGCCAAGATTCCAGCGCGCCGAGCTTTTGGTATTCGGCGGGAGACAAAGCAACTCCAGTCCACGAAGCCATCTGGCGAGGGATCCCAGCGGGTTGTTCAATGACGATGGGGACGATTTGTTTGGTGCCGCGAATCTCGACGCGCAGGCGCGTGGCGTTGGCGTCGAGGGCGGTCCCAGCCCATTTGATGTCGAACCGGACTGTAGCGATGCGGTTGGGGTTGTCGCGCAGTTCGCGCTGGAAAATATCGCGGTCCAGCAAGGTGCCGCCGCGGGCGTGCCGGCCTTCTCCATCCAGATAATGGACGAGCACCTTGTCAATGTGCCCCGGGCCGGTGGAAAGGATGGCACATCCGGCGGTTAACAGGGCTGAAAATAGGGCGACCCAGCGCATGGGGCCAAGGTATCGGGCAAGACAGCAAAGGCAATGCTGCGCCGCACCAACTTATTCCCACTCCTGCGGAGGGCCATTTCTGCGGTGCCCATCGCGTGTGACAGCTTGATGATTGGCGGAGGTCCACCTTACAACGGGCATCCTCAGACTGCGGATATTGCGATTGTGTTTTGGGTGGCAGCGGGTAGGTTGGCGGTGAACAGAGGGCGGTAGTATCACCGCCCAAATTGGATGCGATTATGAACCCATTTAATTACCCGCTTTACTCGCGCAAAGACCACACCGTCCGGCTGGAGGACCACTTCCTGACGCGCCGCTCGTGGCTCAACCAACTGGGCAGCGGTTTCGGCGCGCTGGCGTTGACGGCGATGATGCAGCCCGAGTTGCGCGCGCAATCCGCCGCAGGTGATCCGCTGGCGCCCAAGCAGCCGATGTTCCCGGACCGCGCCAAGGCCAAGCGCGTGCTGCATATCTATCTCGCGGGCGCGATGCCGCATCTGGACAACTGGGATTTCAAGCCGGAGTTGAAGAAGAAAGACGGCATGGAGGTGGGCAATCGCAAGCTGCTCGGGCCGCAATTTGAGTTCAAGAAATTCGGCAAGAGCGGGCTGGAGTTGAGCGAGGTGTGGCCCAACTTGGGACGGCACGCCGACGACATTGCGGTGGTCAAGTCCATGTACACCGACGCCCCCGCGCATGAGGTTGCGCAAATCCTGATGAACACGGGCGATTTCGATCGCGAACGTCCCAGCGTGGGTAGTTGGGTTCTGTACGGGTTGGGTTCAGAGAATCAAAACCTGCCGGGCTTCATCGCATTGCAACCGGGCGGCATGCCCGACACCAAGAATTTTGGCAGCGCCTTCCTGCCGGGATCGTTGCAGGGCACCTTCGTGAATTCTCAGAACACGAAGATTGAGGACATCATCAAGAACATCAAAAGCAGCTTCACTAGCGCGGCCGATCAGCGCAAGCAGTTGGATTTGCTGTACCGCTTGAACGAGGTGCACAAGCAGAAGCGGCAGGCAGAGGCACAGTTGGAGGCGCGCATCCGCTCCTTCGAGCTGGCGTACCGCATGCAGACCGATGCCAAGCAAGCCTTTGACATCGCTGATGAAAAGCCCGAGACGGTGGCCCGCTACGGTCAAGGCCCGCAAGGCCGGCAGATGCTCATCGCGCGGCGCTTGCTGGAGCGCGGCGTGCGTTTCGTGCAGGTGTGGCAGGGCGGCTGGGATTTGCATGGCAACATCCCCACGGCCAATCGGCGCAATGCGGAGCAGTTGGATCCGGCCATTGGCGCGCTCATGGATGACCTGAAAGAGCGCGGGCTTTTCAAGGACACGCTGATTTATCTCTCCAGTGAATTTGGCCGCAGCCCCACGCAGGACAATCCCAATGGGCGCAGTCACAATGAAAAAGCCATGAGCGCATGGCTGGCCGGTGGCGGCATCAAGGGCGGCATGGGCTACGGTTCCACGGATGAACTGGGCGGCAGTGCCGTGGTGAATCCGGCGCACGTGAAAGATCTGCACGCCACAATCTTGAATCAACTGGGTTTTGACCACGAGAAGCTCATTTATCCCTCCGGCGGCCGCGACATGCGTCTCACCGAACCTTCGCGGAAGAAACCCGATGGTGGCCAAGTCATCAAAGGCATTTTGGCATAACACCGCCCCACGGCGGTCCACTTAACACAAGGAGCAAGGCGATGAAAAACGCGCGTTGGATTTCCGTCAGCAGACTGTTCGCCCCGCTCTTGTTGGCTGCACTGCCGGTGCAGGCGCAGCAGGACAAGATCAGCCCCGAGCAACTGGAGTTCTTCGAGTCCAAGATCCGCCCCATCTTCGTCAACAACTGTTATGAGTGTCATAGCAGCGATGCGAAGGCCAAGGCTGGGCTATATCTGGATTCCAAAGCAGGCGTGATCAAGGGTGGCGACTCCGGCGCGGCGCTCAAGCCGGGCGATCCGGGCGGCAGCTTGCTCATGCAGCGCGTCAAAAGCGCGGTGGATCCCATGCCGCCCAGCGGCGCACAACTCACGGCCGATCAGATCAGCGATTTGGAAACATGGATTCGGCAGGGCGCACCCGACCCACGCGGAGGCAACAACGCTGCGGTGCTCCGATCGCAGAAGGACATGGACAAGGCGCGCCAGCACTGGTCGTTTCAGCCCGTCAAAAAACCCGCGCTGATCAACCCCGCGACAATCTTCGGCGGCAAGCTCTCCAATTGGGCCAAAGAAAATCCCATCGACGGCTTCGTGCTGGCCAAGCAAGAGGCGCGGGGAATGATGCCCTCGCCGGCCGCTGACAAGTGGACGTTGATCCGGCGCGTGTACTTCGACCTCATCGGCATGCCGCCCACCTACGCGGAGGCGATGGCGTTCATGCAGGACACCTCGCCCAACGCTTGGGAAAAGGTGGTGGATCAATTGCTGGCCTCGCCCCATTACGGCGAGCATTGGGGCCGCAACTGGCTGGACGTGGCGCGTTACGCGGACACCGATGGCCGTGACCGACGCAATCGCGGCGGCGAATTTATCTACGCGTGGACGTACCGCGACTGGGTCATCGGCGCGATGAACCAGGACAAACCGTACGACCGTTTCCTCATCGAACAACTCGCGGCCGACCGTCTGCTGGCCAAAGGCGAGAGCACCGACAAATACAGCCAGGCGGCGATGGGACTGCTCACGTTGGGCCGCCGCGACCGCAACAATGAAGAGATGGTGGACGACCAGATTGACACCATCACCCGCGGCACGCTGGGCCTCTCGGTGTACTGCTCGCGCTGCCACAACCACAAATTTGATCCGGTGCCCACCGCTGACTACTATTCGATGTTCGGGGTGTTGAACAGTTCCGAGGAACCGGCGGAGGAAAAGAAACCCGTTCTGCTGGCTGACACCGCGCAAGGAGGAACCTTCGCAGCCACGCCCGAGTATCAGGATTTCCGGAACAAGGTCTTGGAGCTGGAGCGCGACCACGAACAGTTCAAGCTGCAGACCCGCTATGAATTTGAGCAGAACGCCCGCACCAACGCGCTGCGCTACATGATCTGGGGGGAGTTCTTCCGGGATCAGAAACAGAATGTCCGCGAGAACCGTGCTGAGTTCGAAAAGAAGACCAAAGACTTCAAGATGAAGGTGGACATCGGCGACAACTGGCAGAACTTCCTGAGCCGCCAGCGCAGTGATGACCCGGTCTTCGCCCCGTGGGTGGCCTACGCGGCGCTGTCCACGAATACTTTTGCCGCTGAATCACCGCGCGCAGCCTTGAAGCTGGCGGCCGACGACGCGAAGCAGAAGGACAAGAACAAGAATATCAATCCTATCGTCCTCAAGCACCTCACCCAGCCCGCGCCGAACAGCTTGTACGAGGCCGCCATGCGCTATCAGCAACTCTTTGACACCGCCGACCTGATCTGGCGCTCACAAGCGCTGACCGCTTATTATCAGAAACAGGTGGCCACCAAGGATCCCGCCCTCAAGCCGCCCCAGTCGCTGCCGGATGCCGAGAAGAATTTCGGCGTCAAGTTTGCCGAGAAAGGGTTGGCGGATCAATGGGAGCAGTTGCGCCGCGTGTTCTACGGCAACAATTCGCCCTGCGATTATCCTTTCGACCGCATCAAGCGCATGGACAACAAGGTCGAGCGCGATGAGCAGAGCAAGTTCATTGACAAGATCGCGGACCTGAAAAAAACCCACAATGGCTCGCCGCCGCGCGCGATGGTGTTGGTGGACAAACCCAATCCTTCCAACCAACGCATCATGATCAAAGGCAACCGCGGCCAATTGGGCGACGAAGCCCCGCGGCAATTCTTGGAGATTCTATCCGAAGGCAACCGCACTGCATTCCCTGCGGACACCAGCGGGCGTCTCGAAATGGCCAAGGCCATCGCCAGCAAAGATAATCCGCTCACGGCACGCGTGTTGATCAATCGCATTTGGCTGCACCATTTCGGCCGGGGCATCGTGGGTACGGCCAACGAGTTTGGGCTGCGCGCGGAACCTCCCAGTCATCCTGAGCTGCTGGATTATCTCTCCACGTATCTCATGAGCGATGAAGGTGGGCCGGCATGGACGATGAAGAAGATGCACAAGCTCGTCCTCATGTCCAACACCTACCAGCAAGGCAGCGACGACAACCCGCGTTATAGCCGCAAGGATCCGGACAATATTTTCCTGACCAAGGTGAACCGCCGCCGCCTCAACTTCGAATCCTTCCGTGACGGCTTGATTCACGTCAGCGGCAAGCTGGATTTGATGATGGGCGGCCGGCCCGTCAAGCTCACCGGCGACACGCTCAATTATCGCCGCACGCTTTACGGCTACATTGACCGCCGCAATCTGGACGACATTTTCAAGACGTTCGACTTCGCCAATCCCGACGCCACCACTGGCCAGCGCTCCATCACCACCGTGGCGCAGCAGGCGTTGTTCATGATGAACAACCAGATGATCGCCGATCTGGCCAAGCGACTGGTCAATCGCCCCGAGTTCGCCCGCGTGAACGATGACGCCCAGCGCATCGCCATCTTGTACAGTATGATTTACCAGCGCCTGCCCGAGCCGATGGAATTGAAGCTCGGCCAGCGTTTCTTGGCCGAGGAAACCGGCGGTCAACCCACCGCGATGACCCCCACCACCACGTGGTACACCGGCTACGGACAATGGGCGCGCGATGAAAAAGCCAAGGTGGCCACCGTGCGATTCTTCCATTTCCCGTACACCGACGGCACGGCGTGGCAAGGCAGCGCGAGCCGGCCGGACAAGCAATTTGGCAACATGCACCTGACGGCCAAAGGCGGGCATTCGGGCCAGGTAAAAGAGGTCGCGGTGATCCGCCGCTGGATCGCCCCGCGCGACACCACCGTGAACATCACCGGCACGTTGCAGCATTTCTTGGAGGACAAAGCCAAAGATCTCTACGACAAGTCCGGCGCCGACTATAAGAAAGGGCTGGACGTGGCGTGGGATGGGGTCACCGGCATGATCGTCCACGGACAGACTTTGAAGGGGTCGGATCGTTCCGGCAAAGAGTTGTGGACCTCCAACTCCAAGAAGGATTCCAAGGGGCACAACATCACCAACATCACAGTGCGACGCGGCGACACGATTGATTTCATCGTCCACTCCCGCGAGCAGCCGCATCAGGATTACTTCAACTGGAATCCCACGGTCAAGGTGGTGGACGCGCTGACCAAAGAGCAGTCGGGCCAATCCCTGCAAGTCAACGAATGGACGGCGGCCGACGAGTATCAGGGCGCAACGTACAAACCCAAGCCGTTGAGCACCTGGGAAAAATACGTGCAGGTGCTGCTGCTCTCCAACGAGATGGCCTTCGTGGACTAATCGGCCAGCGCCTTGGGCGCACCCAGAACCACCGTCGCCAGAAACGCGTGTCGCAGCCCCTCGGGGGTATGCAGCATCTCTGCAATCTTCTCCGCGTTCCCTGACTTCTCGACCGCAACAGTTGCTGCGTGCGATCGGGATTGAGCCGCTGCCGCAGCGGTGTTGTGCACGTGCCCAGCCTTGGCTGCGGTTGAAACCACGGCCCTGGCTGCAGCGGTGACGCGCACCGGCCGGCCTTTCCTCGCCTCGCGAGCCTTCGCTTCCCTGATCTTCGCCTCCTTGACCGCGCGCGGCACGGGTGGGGTCACTGGCGAAGTGGTTAGCGACGGCGCCCACTGCCGCGCCACGGGCTGCAACTGCGGCACGTGAACGGACACGGGCGACATGCTGCGCAGTAATGGCGTTGGCGCCGGATCTTGGACACCCTGCATGTGCTGGCGCAGCAAGGCCACCAATTCGGGTGGCGGAGGAGGCGGCGGGAGGTTCGGATTACCCTCCAAATCCTCGTCCACTGCGGCATCCTTTTTTTTCTTTCCGAAGACGTCGATCAACACCGCGCCGCCGACGATAATGATCCAGATCAAGTCGCCGAGGCCGATCGCGGCGAGCGGACTGGATTGGATGACTCCCATCATGGCCGGCGTTTGGGATTAGCCCTTCTGTCCACTGCCACCGCTGCCGGTGCCGCCGATGCTGTCGCGCATGCTCGTATCGGCCTGCATATTTTTGATGCGCATATAATCCATGATGCCCAGGTTGCCGCTGCGGAAAGCCTCCGCCATCGCCAGCGGCACTTGCGCCTCCGCTTGCACCACCTGCGCGCGCATCTCCTGCACGCGCGCTTTCATCTCCTGCTCCTGCGCCACGGCGGCGGCGCGGCGCACCTCGGCCTGCGCTTGGGCCACGAGCTTGTTGGACTCGGCCTGTTCGGCCTGCAGTTTGGCGCCGATGTTCTCGCCCACATCCACGTCGGCGATGTCCACGGAAAGAATCTCGTAGGCCGTGCCCGCATCCAGCCCCTTCGCCAGTACCGTCTTGGAAATCTTATCCGGGGCCTCCAGCACGTCTTTGTAGGAGGCCGCTGAACCGATGGTGGTGACGATGCCTTCACCGACACGCGCAATGATCGTCTCCTCCGTCGCACCGCCCATAAACCGGTCCAATGCCGTGCGAACCGTCACACGCGCACGGGCACGCAACTGGATGCCGTCCTTGGCCACGGCGTCAATCGTGGTGCGGCCACTGGCCGCCGATGGGCAATCAATCACGCGCGGGTTGACGGAGGTCATCACGGCGCTGAGCACGCTCTTCTCCGTGTTGCGCGTGGCCAGATCAATCGCGCAGGCGCGGTCAAAGTCCAGCGCGATGTTCGCCTTCTGCGCGGCGATCAAGGCGCGCACCACCATGCGGATGTCGCCGCCGGCCAGCATGTGCGTGGAGAGCTCGTCGGTGGTCAGGGGAATGCCGGCCTTCACCGCGGTGATGCGCTCATCCACCACCGCGCCCACGGGGATGCCGCGCAGGCGCAGGGCGATCAACTCGCTGAAGGTGACGTGGGCTTTGGAAAATGTTGCGCGCAACCAGACACCAAAAAAGTTGCCGAGGACCACGATAATCACCAGCGCGACAATTCCTATGAGCAGGAAGACGATCGTAGTGCCGCTTTCGAGTGCCGCCACCGGTAGAGGAGTATTCACGCCGTCTTTTACAAGATGCCGGCGGAAAGGCCAGCGCAAAGTCAGGTCGGCCGCACCACCACGCGCAAGCCCGATACCGACACCACCCTCACTTCGGTGCCAGCCTCCACCATCGTGCCTTCAGTGACAACGTCCACCCGCTTGCCATTGACGATCGCCATGCCCGAGGGGCGCAACGTCGTCTGGGCCACGCCCACTTGATGGAGCAACGTCTGGTCGCCCGGATTTTCGCCGCCGATGGTGCAATCCAGTACGAACCGCTGCGCCATGCGGCTGGTCGGAAAATATCTCAGCCACAGCACCGTGCCGATGACCGTGCCCGTCACCACGCCCAAGGCCACCCAGTTGCCCGTGGCCGCGTTCACGCGATAGGCCATCGCCACCGCCGCGATGAGACAGAGGCCGCCGCAGATGCCAGCGATGAGGCCCGGCAAAATTGTTTCCAGCATGAGCAACACCACGCCGGCGACAATCAGGGCAATGACAATTTCCACGGTGTCAGGATAAAAACGAACGGCCTGCGGCGGCAAGCGCAAAGACGGGTGCAGCTCAACGGGCGGCCGTCGGCGGCACCAGCGGCGTGGCCTTGCGCCGGCGCAACGCAGACTGCTCGTGCAACAGGCGTACCTGTTCCGCCTCGGACACGCCCGGACGGGAAAGTTGCTGCGTCAATTGCGCCAGTTGCCTGTCCAGATGCCGGTCGCGCAGGCGTTTCACCAGTGCCCCCAATTCCCGCGCTGGCTCGGGCACCGGCTGCGCGGTGGCCATCACCTCGGTGCACAGCGTCGCGCTGGCCGCGTCCAACTCACCCAACATCGCCGCCGCGCCCTGCCCCGTCCCGCGCTGCTGCGCCTCCAATCGGCGCCGGACAATCTCGCGCACCGCCGCGTGCTCCAGCCATTCCAATTCCAGATGCGCAGCCGCTGTCACGAGATCTTCCTCCACCAGAAAAATCAAACGCAGCAACCATATCTCGTGCACAGACGGACGGACCGCCGGTGTGGCCGGAGCCGGTTCTCTGTCGCTCTCGCCCAACACAGGCTGCGTGTTTAATTTGGAGAACTCGATCCGCACTGCCTCGGCCGAAACGCCCAGCGCCAGCGCGGTCTTGCGCGCGCAGGCATCGAGCAGCACTGCGTCGCCAGCTTTCTGCGCCGCTTCGCCCATCGCGTGCAGCACCGCCTTGCGGCCGCGATCGGTGCGCACATCGTTGGCCTCGCACAGACGGCGCAAATGAAAATCATAGAAACCTTCGGCCTGTTCCAGCAACGCGCGGAACGCCTCGGCGCCATGTTCGCGGATGAAACTGTCCGGGTCATGCGGCGCGGGCACACTGGCCACGCGGATGGCCAAGCCCGCCGCCAGCAGTCCATCCAGCGATCGCACCGCAGCATTCTGCCCCGCGTTGTCGGCGTCAAAACACAGCACCACTTCCTCGCAGTAACGCTTGAGGATGCGCGCGTGATCGGCCGTCAACGCCGTGCCCTGCGGTGCCACGGCATGGCGCACGCCAGCGGCGTGGCATGCGATGAGGTCAAGCTGGCCTTCGCAGATCAGCGCGCACCCCGCCTCCGCGATGGCGCGCTTGGCCTTGTCCAATCCGTAAATCACGCGGCCTTTGGTGAAGAGCGGCGTCTCCGGCGAATTGACATACTTGGCGGTCTTGGCCTCTGGATCGAGCGTGCGCCCGCTGAAAGCCACGACACGCCCTTGTTCATCGCAGATGGGAAAAATCAGGCGGCCGCGAAAGCGATCGTAATATCGATCCGTGCCTTCCTTGCGGATGATGAGGCCGGCCTGTTCCACCAGCGGCAAATCGTAGCTTTTGCTCTTGGCCCAATTGACCGTGTCGTCCCACGACTCGGGTGCGCTGCCCAACCGAAATTCCTGAATGGCCTCGGCGCTCACGCCGCGTTTCTCAAGATAATCGCGCGCGAGTTGTCCGCCCGCTTCGTTGGTCAACGCCGTCTGCCAGCGCCGCGCGATGGCGTCGTGCAATTGCAGCAGCGTGTCCTTGAGTTCGCGGCGGCGACCGCCTTCACCGGAGGCGTCGCGCTCGATGACAATGCTCGCGCGCTCAGCCAACCGCCCCACCGCCTCCAGAAAACCGATGTGCTCGTACTCCTGCACGAACTTGAACACGTCGCCGCCTTTGTGACAGCCAAAGCAGTGGAAGATCTGCTTGTGCGGATTGACGTTAAAACTGGGCGTCTTCTCTTTGTGAAACGGGCAGACCGCCGTGAAGTTGGCGCCCGCGCGCTTGAGCGGAAAGCAGCCGCCAATCACCTCCACGATGTCACTGGCGGCGCGGACCTGTTCGAGGATCGCCTGTGAAATCAGCCCGGCCATGACGAGGTGGGCGGGCCTGTCGCGCTAGGGATGCGCGCTGAGCCACTGACGGATGTTGGGTGCCTGCTCGTGGCCGGGATCCATCTGCAGCACCTTCGCATAATGCGGTTTGGCCCGGAGCGGCCGCGCCAATTCTTCGGCGTACAGATTGCCCAAGAGCAGATGCGCCTGCAGCAGGCTCGGATAATCCACCACCAACCGCTCCAGTTCTTTGGCCGCGTCCACCATGAATTTGCCGCGCTGCAGCGCCAGCGCGAAGTTGTAGCGCGTGTCCAGCGACAGCGGATTGATCGCCAGCGCCATTTCATAGGACTGCGTCGCCTGCTTGAGATCGCCCGAATGAAACGCCGCCAGCGCGAGATTCGCGTACGCCTGCGGATACGCGGGATCAGCCTTCAGCGCCTCGCGATAGCCGGTCATCGCGTCTTTGAGATGATTGATCTTGTGCGCGTGCAGCGCCTTCTCAAAATGTTCGTTGGCCTTCTTGCGATCGCCCTCGCTGGGCACCGTGGGCTTGGAATAATTGTACCGCGCAATCTTCGCCCAATCTTTGTCGTCATCCACCTTGGCCGCGACGGGCGGCACCACAACCGCAGGCGGCGGCACGACTGGCACCACCGGCGCGGGCGTCAGCTTGGGCGGCTCCACTTTGACGACAGGCGGCGGCGTGGGCAGCGGCGGTTCCGGCTTCACCAACTCGGGCTTCACCACCGGCGGCGGGATTACCTTGGCCACTTGATTGGTCGGCGGCAACACCGGCGGAGCCACCACCACGGGCGGGCGCGGCGGCACAGGGATCACTGGAGTGGGCTGCACTGCCACCGGCGGCAGGTTGGTGATAATCACCCCGCGCTGCGGTTCGTTGCCGTTGCTTTTTGGAAACGCCACGCGCACGACCACGTTGCTTTCGCGCAGCGGCGCCAACGGGCGCGGCGGCTCGGGAATGTTCGGCACTGCGGGCACAGGCTGCGCGGGCAGCCCCGCCAAGGGCGGATGCAGTTCAAAATTCAGTTGGTTGAACGCCGTCTGCGCCGCTTCTTTGCTGGGCAGCTCGCCATCCAAGTGCAGGTAGTCCTGAAAATATTTCCAGGCTAGTTGCTTGGCCGCATGCTTGTCGCCGGTGGGATGACGGAAGTATGCCTCCGCCAGATTGTACAGCGCCGGCTCGTGGCTGGCGTCCTCTTGATGCGCGCGACCGAAACTGGCCTTGGCCTTCTCCACCAACCCGCGCTGCATCTGCACCACGCCCAACCGATTGTAAGCCGAAGCGGATTTTGGATTGAGCTGCACGGCCTTTTGCAGGCTGATCTCCGCGCGCTCCAGCAACGTCGGCTGCTTCAACTGCGTGGCCGCTGTGGTCTCGGCCGTGCCGCGCAGCAGAAAGCCCTCGAAGGAATTGGGGGCCTGCAAGGTGTAGGTGGTTAACACCTGCATGGCCTGTTCGACGCGACCCAAGTCCAGATACAACCGGCCCAGATTATACTGGAGCACATTGGCCTCGCGCTGCGTCGCAGGCTGGAGCCGCGACGCGGCCAGTGCCTTGTCGTAATATTTTTTGGCGTCCTCCAACTTGCCGTCGCGATGAAATGCCATGCCCAGAAAATTGAGCGGGCGCCAGTCTTCCGGCATCAACTGCGCGGCGTGCTGAAAAGATTCGATGGCCTGCGTCACTTTGCCTTCGCCCAATTGCCGCTCGCCCTTTAACAGCGCATCCGGCCCGTTGGGCTGGCACGCCATCCACGAGCCAGCGAGCATCACCAGCGCGCACGCTCGCGCAACGCGACCGGGCGACATGTTTGTTGTCGCTTGAAAAAGACGGCTGATTATCCTCATCACCTGAGTCGATTCTTTATGAACTGGCACGCTTTGGCAAAGCTGCGTTATTCGCAGTGTTCACGGCTATTGGTACTGCTGGTCGCCGGACTGTCGGTGCTGCCGGGACTGCGGCAAGTTGCGGCGCAAGAAAAGCCCGCCGGTGCGCGCGTCGTGATTGTCGAACAGCCGGGCACCTGCCGCGCGCCCGTCCGCAAGCCCGCCTATTTCCAACCGCAACCCGAGGCCGTCCACCAATTGCTGGAGGAAGGGCTGCGCCGTTGGACCGGTGCCACCAACAGTCGCGCGGCGTGGCGGCAATTGGTTTCCACCAACGATGTCATCGGCATCAAGATTGCCGCCGAGGCCGGCCCAATCATCGGCACGCGCCCGGCCGTCGTGCGCGCAGTGGTGAATGGACTGCTCGCCGCCGGCATTCCCGCGCGGCAGATCATCCTGTGGGATCGCCACGATGATCCGTTGCATGCCGGCGGTTATTTTCAGCTCGCGAAGGAACTGGGCGTGGGCATCGAAAGCGCCGCGCGCGCGGGTTACGAGCCGCAGCTCTTCCACGATGAAGCGGTGTTCGGGCCGTTGGACCGGGGCGATCTGGATTTTGGAAAACTGGAAGGCAGCCGCCATTCGCATGTCACCAAGTTGGTCACACGGCGCTTGGATAAAATCATCCAGATCAGTTCGCTGCTGCAACATCCGGTGGCGGGCGTCGAAGGCAACCTGTATGGACTGGCGATGGGCGGGGCGGACAACACGCGCCGGTTCCAAGGACTGCGACCATTCCTGCACAACGTCGTGCCGAATCTCTACCGGCTGACGGCGCATCGCGGCGTGATCATGGATCGAGGATTTGACACCGCGCTTGCCAAGGCCACCAAGGATAGCGGTGGCAGCCTGCGCGGTTTGGTGCCGCCGGGCGTCAACGCGCAGCACCTTTTTTTCTACGAGCCGCACGATGCGGAGAAACCGTTGCCGCCGTTGCAGGCACTGCAACTGGCACTCGCGGGCGCGGCGCGTCCGCCGCCCGGTCCGGCCAAGGTTATCATCACCGACAAAGCCGAGACGCAAACTTGGGAGCAGACGATTCATCCCAGCGGATTGGTGGAGTACTCCGCTTCGGCGTCGCGGGTCTGCCTGCATATCGTGGACGCGCTGCTGTGCCAGTACGTCGGCGGCGAGGAGTTGCGCCTGCAATATTCCACGGTGCTCAATCAGCTTCGACTAGGCACGGATCCCGTGGCGCTGGACGTGTTGTCGCTGCAGGATATCGAACGTCAAACGATGGCTGCGCAACTGCGGCCGGTGGCGGAAAGTCTGCAGTTACTGCGCCACGCCGCGTTGCTGGGCGAGGGCGTGGCCGATGAGAAACTCATCCGCGTGGAGCGGCATCGGCTGCCGCCTTTTGCTCCAGCAAAAACTCCCTGATGATCGCCAGCTCCGCCTCGCCGGCGATGGTGTGTTCCTTGGCCAACTCGTGCCAGCGCAAGTCGAGGCCGCCGTCTTTCTTGAGCAGGTTCAGTTGGCCTTTCACGCGCTCGGCCGGCAGCAACGGATCGTAGCTGCCCAGCGTCACCAGAAATTTCTGCGCGGTGGCCACGGGCGACAGCTCGCGCACGGCGCGTTCTGGTTCGTGCACATAACCGCTCACGCCCACCAACCCGGCCAGCCGATGCGGATAACGCATGCCCACTTCCAAGGTCATCAAGCAACCTTGGCTGAAGCCGAACACGAAGAGTTGCTCGGCTGGCACACCCGCCGCGCGCTGCGCATCGAGGAGTTCAAACACCTCGCGCCGACTGCGCGCAATGCCCGGCGCGGGGTTGTCCATGAAATCGTACCACGAGTAGCCGCCGTGATAATCATCGGGCGCGTTGACGAGCACGTAGCCCAGCCACGGCAGTCCCAGCGCGTCGGGCAGCCAGCGATAGCCTTCCATGCTGTCGCCCAGTCCGTGCATCACCAGCATTCGCCAGCGGGAATGGGCGTCGGCTGCGGGGATCAATTCATGCTGCAGCATGCGCTTCTCACATGCGCGGCACGGTGATGCCGCGCTGTTTCATGTACTTGCCGCTGCGATCGGCGTAGCTGGTCTGGCAGACTTCGTGCGCCTCGAAGAAGAGCACCTGCGCCAGTCCTTCGTTCGCGTAAATCTTGGCGGGCAGCGGCGTGGTGTTGGAGATTTCCAGAGTCACGTGGCCTTCCCATTCCGGCTCGAACGGCGTGACGTTGACGATGATGCCGCAGCGCGCGTACGTGCTTTTGCCCAAGCACACTGTCAGCACGTGCCGCGGGATGCGGAAATATTCCACGCTGCGCGAGAGCGCGAAGGAGTTAGGCGGGATGACGCAGACATCGGTCTTCATGTCCACGAACGAGCGCTCGTCGAAATGTTTTGGGTCCACCACCGAGCTGTACACGTTGGTGAAAACCTTGAACTCATCGGACACGCGCAGGTCGTAGCCGTAGCTGGAAACGCCGTAGCTGATGACGCGCTGGCCATCGGGCGTGTGGCGTACCTGCCCCTCGGCGAACGGCTCGATCATGCCGTGCTCCAGCGCCATGCGCTGAATCCATTGGTCAGAATGAATGCCCATGAAAAGTGGAAGTTGCTTTTGGTGAAACGGAGACTTGCAGGAAACTGGCCGGAGAAGCGGCGGCGATCTTGCGCAAGACCACCGCCGCCGGAGCTCTCCACCTACCAGCTCAAAGTGGAACCCACCTGATATTCCGTCACGCGGGACTCAAAGAAATTCTTCTCCTTGCTCAAATCCATCGTCTCGCTCATCCACGGGAAAGGATTGCGCGAGCCATACCGCGCCTTCATCCCGATGCGCTCCAGCCGACGGTCGGCGATGTGCTGGACGTACTCGCGGAACAACCCGGCGTTGAGCCCGAGGATGCCGCGCGGCAAACAATCCTGCGCGTAGGCGATCTCCAGCTCGACAGCGTGCTCGATCATCTGCTGCAACTCGGATTGGAAGGCGGGCGTCCACGCCTCGGGATTCTCTTTCTTGATGCCGTTGATGAGATCCGCGCCGAAGTTCATGTGGATGGTCTCATCACGCATGATGTACTGGAACTGCTCGGCGATGCCCGTCATGCGGTTCTGCCGCTGGAAGGAGAGCATCATCACAAAGCCCGAGTAGAAGAAGATGCCCTCCATGATCACGTAGAAGCCCACGAGGTTCTTCAGGAATTTCTGGATGCCCTCGACGGTCTCCGTGTTGAAGTCCGAGCGCATGATGTCCGACGTCAAGTTCATCTCGAAGAGGTCCTTGTCGCGGATGGAGTTCACCTCGTGATACATGTTGAACACCTCGCGCTCATCCAGCCCCAGCGACTCGCAGATGTAGTGGAAGGTGTGCGTGTGGATGGCCTCCTCGAAGGACTGGCGCAGCAAATACTGGCGGCACTCCGGATTGGTCACGTGCTTGAAAATCGCCAGCACGATGTTGTTGCCCACGAGGCTTTCCGCCGTGGAAAAGAACCCGAGGTTGCGCATGATGACCTGACGCTCGTCGGCGGTGAGCTTGTTGGATTTCCAAAGCTCGATGTCCTTCTGCATGGACACCTCGTTGGGCATCCAATGGTTTTTGCAGCCGTTGAGATAATGCTCCCACGCCCATTGATATTTGATGGGCATGAGCTGATTGACATCCACCGCGCTGCAGTTGATGAGGCGCTTGTCCTCCACATGGATCCGCTTACTGAGATCGCGCGCCTCTGCGGGCGTGTCCGAGATATTGCAACAAGACATGGTGACTCCTTTAACAGTTTGGGTTGGTTGCCGTAAAACTCACTGGCAGGCCTCGCAGCCCGGATCCAGAATGCTGCAGACCTTCGGCGCCGCCGCCTCTGCGGGCGCTGCGTGGCCGTTGCCGTTGCCGCCGTTGCGCGCCACTTGGATGTCGCCGGAGGCGGATTTGTTTTTCATCCACTTGGGCTGTAGCCCGTATCGGTTGATGTCCAATGTGGACTTTTCAATCTGCGTGGCGGCCAGCGTGCGCAGGTAGTAGGTGGTCTTGAGGCCCGCCTCCCACGCGAAGAAATACATGTCGCTGAGGATGCGCCCAGTGGGCCGACTGGCGTCGGCGAGGTTGATGTCGAAGTAGAGATTGAGCGACTGGCCCATATCAAGCCACTTCTGCCGCCGCGCGGCACAGGCGATGAGCCAGTGCGGCTCGATCTCGAATGCGGTGCGGTAAATCTCCTTCAACTCCTCGGGCACGCGGCTGATTTCCAGCACGGAGCCGTCGTGGTATTTCAGGTCGTCCACCATTTCACCGTCCCACAGGCCGCGCGACTTGAGTGCTTCCACCAGCCACGTGTTCACGCTGGTGAAATCGCCGCTGAGGTTGGCCTTGGCGAACAGGTTCTTGTAGGTGGGCTCGATGGATTGGCTGACGCCGACGATGTTGGAGATGGTGGCCGTGGGCGCGATGGCCATCGTGTTGCTGTTGCGCATGCCGTGCGTGCGCACGGCGTCACGCACGCGCTGCCAGTCCATCCGTGTGCTGCGGTCGATGATCAGGTGCCCGCCGCGTTCGCGTTCTAACGTGTCCAGTGTGTCCAACGGCAGCAGGCCGCGATCCCATTTGGATCCAGCATAGCTGGGATAGCTGCCGCGTTCTGCCGCCAATTCCGTGGAGGCGAGGATGGCGTAGTAGCTCACCATCTCCATCGAACGATCGGCGAATTCCACCGCAGCTTGGCTGGCGTAGGGGACGCCCAATTGATAGAGCGCATCCTGAAAAGCCATGATGCCCATCCCCACCGGACGATGGCGCAGGTTGGCCGTGCCCGCTTCGGGCGTGGGGTAGTAGTTGATGTCAACGACGTTATCGAGCATCCGGATGGCCGTGCGCGCCGTCTGCGCCAGGAGCGGCTCATCGAGCGCGCCGTCTTTGATGTGCACGGCGAGGTTGATGGATCCCAGATTGCACACCGCGGTTTCCTCGGCAGAGGTGTTCAACAAAATCTCCGTGCACAGATTGGAGCTGTGGACAACGCCGGTGTGATCCTGTGGCGAGCGAATGTTGGAGGGATCTTTGAAGGTGATCCACGGATGGCCCGTCTCGAAGAGCATCATCAGCATCTTGCGCCACAATTGCTGCGCCTCGACGCGCTTGAAGAGGCTCAGCTTGCCTTCATCAGCCATGCGCTCGTACTGCGCGTAGCGCGCCTCGAATGCCGCGCCGTACAAATCATGCAGGTCCGGCGCGTCGTTAGGGCTGAAGAGCGTCCAATGCGCGTTGGCTTTCACGCGTTTCATGAACAGGTCTGGAATCCAGTTGGCCGTGTTCATGTCGGGCGTCCGGCGCCGGTCGTCGCCGGTGTTCTTGCGCAGATCCAGAAAGTCTTCGATGTCCAGATGCCACGTCTCCAGATACGCGCACATCGCGCCTTTGCGTTTGCCGCCTTGGTTGACGGCGACAGCGGTATCGTTGGCGACTTTTAAGAACGGGATGACGCCCTGACTTTCGCCGTTGGTGCCTTTGATGTGCGCGCCGGTGGCGCGGACGTTCGTCCAGTCGTTGCCCAAACCGCCGGCCCATTTGGAGAGCTTGGCGTCGTCGCTAATGACCTTGAAGATGTGGTCCAGATCATCCATCACCGTGCTGAGATAGCACGAGCTGAGCTGCGGATGCAGTGTGCCCGAGTTGAACAGCGTGGGCGTGGACGACATGAAACGGAAAGACGAGAGCGCGTCGTAAAACTCAATGGCGCGCGCCTCTTTGTCCGCTTCGTTGAGCGCCAGCCCCATGGCCACGCGCATGAAGAAATATTGCGGCGTCTCGATGCGGCGACCTTTGATGTGGAGAAGGTACCGGTCGTAAACGGTCTGGATGCCCATGTAGGCGAACTGCTGATCGCGCTCCAACCGCAGCGCCGCTGACAGCCGGGCCACATCGTACCGCAGCAAATCCGCCGAGAGCCGCCCCGCGTCCACGCCCGCCTGCAGGTAATCGCCGAAGTGCGCGCTGTGGATCCTGGGCAGTTCCGCCGGCGAATCAAAGCGCGGCAGCACTTCCGTGTAAATCTTGTTGAGCAACAGCCGCGCCGCCACGAAGGCGTACGCCGGCTCTTTCTCGATGCGCGACTTGGCCGACATGACCATCGCCTTGTCGATCTCATCGGTGCGCACACCGTCGTACAAATTCTGCAGCGTCTCATCGATGAGATCAGCGGGCTGACACTTCTCCTCCACCCCGCGGCACGCGCCCAAGATGCGGCGCTTGATGAACTGGGGATCGAGCACTTCGCGAGAGCCGTCCGGCAACGTCACCTGCATGCGCGCTTGCGCCTGTCCGTCCACCGTGCGTTCGCCGCGGATGGCGCGGGCCTTGCGGCGTTCTTCGCGATAAACAATGTAGCGCCGGGCCACGGTGTGATGCCCGCCGCCCATCAACCGCTCTTCCACCGTGTCTTGGATGCGCTCGATGTCCAGCGCATCGCCGCGCACAGCACAGGCCAGACACGCCTCCACCACTGCCTCCGTCAACCGGTGCACCGTCGCCTGTATGGCGTCGGCCAGTTTGTTCTCGATGGCGGCATTCAAGTCCGCCTTGAACGCGCTCTCGACCGCTAAGCAGATGCGCGTCTCATCGAAGGGCACCACACGCCCGTCGCGCTTGCGCACGCTGAATACTTTGCCCTGCAGCGGATCCAACGAGGCCATCCGCAACTGACCGTTTAATTGCTCGCTAATCATCGTCCACACTCCGCAAGTGGCCGCCACACCACTGTCTCATCACGAGTGAACCGCCCAGCCAGACGGGCCACTCTTTCATCAATTCTACCGCCCCGGCAAGGCAGTCGCCCACGCACACACGCAGGATTTCTGAATCCGCACCACACTACCACAAGCCAAAGAAATACAGGCGCCACGCGACACCCACAAAATCGCCCCGAAAACACTGGCAAAAACGACCTCAGCGGCGGACTTATTCACATAAGTCACACAGGGTGCTGAAAGGTTGTTCGATGGGTTTTCCACAACTTGTTGTATGTTGGTTCTAATTACTGCGCGATATATTGTGGTATCTGAATTCAAAGTCAAACCCATTTGACGGCTTTGTGAACAAAAAGCTGGGGCGAAACCGAGGTGCCCACTAATCGTCTGAAAAACCGCCCCAACCGACCTCCAGAAATCAATTCACACACCCCTGTGCCCAATTTGGGAAGAAGCCCGACGCGGGTTGGAAGAGGCTGGGCAATTCTAGCGCAAATCGCTGACTTAGTCCGAAATACTGCTAGATTGCACCGTACTGATGGCCGAAAGGCGGCAAGCCACCAGAAAATAGTGGCGCCGCCATCAGAATGGGGCTCTTTCTGCGTCGCCTCCCTACTCGCCGCGCAACCAATCCACGATGCGCTCCAGTTGCTGGCGAGAGAGCTTTTGATCCTTGCCGAAAGCGGGCATGCGATCGTTTTTCTTCCCGTAGAACCGCTCGTGGCTGGGGTCGTGCAGCAGCGCCATCATCCAGTCGCGCGAGCCGTACCCCGTGAGATCGGGCGCGGTCGAGTCTTCCGGATTCCACTTGCCCAAGGAATGGCAGTCGGTGCAGCCCAATGCCTCAAACTGTTTTTTGCCCTCGGCGATTTCCGTGGCGTCCCGCGTGTCCATCGGGCGTTGTGATTGAATCCCTGCCTCGGCTGACACCGCTTTTATCACCTTGGCCAGATTGACCTTGTTGGTGCCAGCAAGGGCATCGGCATTCTCCTCCAGGAACTTTGCCATCTTGCCGTTGGCATGTTTGGTGCCTCCAAAAAACTTGGCGCTCTTGAACTGGGCCGGATCCAGCAACGCCGTCAGATATTCGCGCGTGGCAAAGCCTTTCAAGTCCGGTGCTGACTGTGGTCCGGACAAGGCCGCCAGCAGACCGTTGTGCCCGCCGTAAGCGTGGCAACCGGCGCAGTGCTGCGCGAACAGCTTCGGCCCTTGCAACAAGACCAGCGCGCCGTCGGGCGGAATACCGCCGCGTGTCTTGGCCAAATCCTTGACCACGATCGCATCGTTGGCAGCCTGTTTCACGCTGGCTTGATAGGTGACGTTGGCCTTGTCTTCACGCAGCGCGGAGATGGTCAGCGTGCCCGCACCGATGAGCACGGCGCAGAGCAGGCCGATGTTGAAGCGATGGCCCAACTTCCATTTACCCAAGATGGGCATGAGGAAAATCAAGGTCATCACAATGCCGGGAATGACGACGGCGCCGAGCACTTCCCAGTGTCCGGGGAAATATTTGAGGAACTGGAAGAGGAAAAGGAAATACCAGTCCGGCCGCGCGGGGTAATTGCTGGAGGGATCGGCCGGGGCATCCAGATGCGCGCCGTGATATTTCACGACGAAGAAAAGCACGGTGGCCAGCACCGCCAGACAGGCGACCGCGTCTTTGAGCACCTGTTCCGGCCAGAAATATTCGTCGCGCTTTTTCAGCGGTGTCTTGGCGGTGATGCCGTGGCGGCGGAAGAGATAAATGTGCCCCGCCGTCAGCGCGATCACTGCAGCCGGCAACACGCCCGCGTGCAGCGCGAAGAATCGCGTGAGCGTGTGATGGCCGTAATCCGCGCCGCCCAACACCAGTTCTTTGAGATACGAGCCAACGAGCGGTGTGCTGCCCAGAATGTCGGTGGCGACCTTCGTGGCCCAGTAACCTTTCTGATCCCACGGCAGCAGGTAGCCGGTTAACGACAACGCCAGCACCAGTTGCAGCAGCAATACACCGAACCAAAAGTTGACCTCGCGCGGCGCTTTGTAGGCGCCATCAATCACCACCTGCATCAAGTGCAGCACGAGCAGCACCGTCATCACCTGCGCAGTCCAGTGATGTAGCCCGCGCAGAAACCAGCCGCCGGTCATCTGTTCCTGAATGTAGTGAACGCTCTCCCACGCCGAAGTGGCGCTGGGCGCATAGCCCATCCACAGAAAAATGCCGGTGATAAATTGAACCGCCAGCGTGAACGTGAGCGTGCTGCCCCACACATATCGCCAGCGCGAACCGCCGGGGATGTTTTCATACAGCGCCTCGTTGACGACCTTGCGCGCGCCCGTGCGATGTTCCAGCCAGTCGAACAGTTGTTTCATCATGCAGAGAAAATTGCGTTGGTCCGTGGGGCGACTAGGAGTTCACTGGGGTTTTCTCGGTGGTGTTCGCCTTGAAATGCTGGAACTTCACCCACACCTCGCGGTCGTTGCGCAGTTCCACTTCCAAACTATCCATGCCGCGCGGGCTGACGCCGGTTTTGAGCGCGCCCGTCTGGCTGAAATTGCTGTTGTGGCACGGGCAAAAGAAATCCTTCTCCTCCTTGCGATAATCCACAAAACAACCCAAGTGCGGGCAGACGGTGTTGAACGCCACCACCTGTTTCTCCGTTGTCCGCTGCAAATACACCGCGCCGATGGGCATGTCTTTGTAGCGACTCCATTTGTCCGCCTTGTCGGCGACGATGGAATATTTCATGGGCGCACCGCCCAGCGGCAAATCTTCCAGCGTGGCCAGCCGCATAAATCCATCGTTCGTCTTGGCGGTACCGTCACCGCTGTGCCGCAGCGGATCCATCGCCACGTACACACCAGCCGCCATCGGCACCAAACCAATCGCCCCACCAATGACGCACGAGGCGCACTTGATGAATTCACGGCGATCGGATTTTTCGCTCGGGGTATCGTTCATTTTTCTACTCGCACTTGAGGTGAGAACGAGTTTTCGGACTGGCCCTCCCTGCCAAACATTCACCGGAGGGATAGCCCAAAATTGTACTGGATGCAACCCCCGCCCACTATTTTGATGGTGCAGCCGGAGCGGCTTCGGGTTATCCAATACTCATGATTGCGGTCACACTCTTCCCGGGCGACTCGGTGGTCGCTCTGGTGTTGCTGGGTGTGATTCTCGGCGTGCTGGGCGGCAAGATGGCCGGCGGCATCCGCATGGGATTTTTCTTGGTCGCCACCGCCGTGGCCTTCATCGCCACGCCGCATCTGGCGAAAGTTAAGCAGGTGGCGGATCTGGATCTGGGCAGCCTGTTCACATTCAAGAATGTGCTTTGGCAATTCCTGATGCCGCAAATCATCGTCTTCGCAGTCCTCGTGTTTTTGGTAGTGCTCGTGGCCGAAGCGTTCCACAAAAAAATTGTCCTCCACTACAAGTACAAGGGGGACGACCGTTACTTTGAGTCATGGGAATACATGAATGCCATCACGGGGCTGGCGCTGGGCGTGGCGGCAGCCTTGGTGTATCTCATGGCCCTTTTCACGTTGATCCATCCGCCCGGCTATCTGTTGGTGCAGGTGTACCCAGACAGCAGAACCCTCCTCGCCGAGCCGCGCACCGACCAGTTTGCGCGCCGCGTGTTTTACGACATGAACTCGTTGGGGTTGGACAAAACCACCGCGTGGTTCTCCGCCGCCAGTCCGCGCTTTTATGAAGCGGCCGACACGGTGGGGTACATCTACAACAACGGCGTGCGCACCAATCAAGTGGATGCCGCCCGATTCCGCAACCGCGTCTTTGCCTATCCGGGCTTGAGCGGTCTGATTCGCAATAAATCCATCCAAGCTCTGCGCGACGACACCAACATGCAGTTGCGCATCATGCTCGGTTCGCAGACCAATTTCTCCCGCCTACTCGGACATCCCGAATTGAAGTCCCTCATCAAGACCGCTCAACTGAGCGGCAGCACCTCCACCAACGAAGTATTGCAGACGCTGCGCACGCTGGATTTCAAGGACTACCACCGCTTTCTGCGCGAAGGTCAGTCGGGTATTTACAACTCGGCCAATGCGAACATGCCCGCCTTGGTCGGTATGTGGCAGATGGACATCGCCAACACGCACGAGCAGTTCCGCCGCAAATATCCCCGTGGCCGCGAGCCTGTCTATCACGCCCTGCTCAATTTCCTCCACAAGTGCAGCTACATGAATCAATCCGTCAAAGGCCAACTCGTGCGCGAGTACGATTGGACGCTGAACTTTTATCGCGAAGGCAATGCCGACAACGGACAGGTCGTCGTCATCGGGCGGTACTTGCCCAACCTGCCGTTGTTCGACCGCATCACTGGCGGCGCCATCACTGGGCCCGGTGGCGATGCCCATCTGTTCAAAGAACCTTCTTTGCTGCCGCGACGCCAGCAACTAGCCACGGGCCAATGGAAAACCATGGCGGACAAAACCAAGTTCGTGGTGGACCTGAAGGCGCTGCCGCCGTACGACCGGCTGGTCCACGCGGGGACGATCCAGATCATCTTCACACCGGCCGGCAGCAACAAGCTGCAAGCGGAATTTCCCAGTTGCAACAGCGAGGTGTTTATCTTCGAGCGCTACCAGTACTGAGCAGCCAGACTAGCTGCCGGCCATATCGGCCACCTGTTCCTCCAAGCAATCCGCCAGCGCCAGCAGTCCTTGCGTTTCGCTGCCACGCGGCAACACCGCCAACGCCGACCGCGCCTGCACCAAATGCGAGCGCACCACGCGCAGTGTCTCCTCCATTGCGCGCGCTTGCGACAACAGCTCACGCACTTCGCCCGCACGCTCGGGTTCCCAGCCCTCCAGCAATTCGCGCAGGTGCTGCGCCTGCGACGGCGGCAGTTTTTCCAGTGCTGCCAGTACCGGCAACGTGGCTTTGCCCAATGCCAAATCTGTGCCCAGCGATTTGCCCGCCACCGGCTCCTCTCCGAAGATGTCGAGGCAGTCGTCGTAAATCTGATAGGCCGTGCCGAGCTGGATGCCGTACTCAGAAAGCGCCCCGCACACCGCCCCCTCGCCCCCAGCCAATTGTCCGCCCAACCCACAGGCCAGCGCAAACAGCTCCGCAGTTTTCATCCGCACGACGCGCAGGTATTCCTCGCGCGACAGTTTGTAATTGCCGCGTCGCAGGGTCTGCATCACCTCGCCGGTGCACACCGTGCGCGTGGCCTGCGACACCGCGCGACAAACGGCCGGTGTGGGAAATTCCGCCGCCAATTTCAGCGCCTGCGCAAAGAGACAGTCGCCGACGAGCACAGAAATCTCCGCGCCCCAATTGGCCGTCACCGTGGGCCGACCGCGGCGCATCTTGGCGTGATCAATGACATCGTCATGCACCAACGTGGCCAGATGCACCATCTCGATGATCACGGCGACCTTCACGTGGTCGTTGCCGAGTTTGCCCACAGCGGCACCGCCCAACGCCACCAGCACCGGACGCAGTTGCTTGCCCTCGCCCGTCAGCGCGTATTGGACAAACGTGCCGATGGCCGGATCAAACGCATGCACCTCCTCGCGAAGCTGGGCACTGACAGATTTCAGAAAAGGCTGCAGCGGCTGGCAAACTCCCTGCCAGCCTGCCTGCGCGATTTTCCGCCGCCGTTGCGTTGAAAGCATCTGGTGAAAATTACGCCAGCCCCGCGGCCAAGTCAAAGCAAGGCCGTTCAGGACGCCGTTTCGCCCATCTGCAACAACTGCCGGTGCTGCGCTGACGACAACGGCATCACCGAGAGCCGCGATTGCCGGACCAGCAACATCTCCTGCAGTTTAGGTTCGGCCTTGATGGCGGCGAGTGTCACTACTTTTTTGAGAGGCTGCACTGGGGCGAGATCCACACACGCCCAATCACCCTCGTCGGCGGTGGGATCGGGATAATGTTCCCGCGCCACACGCGCGATGCCCACGATGCGCTTCTCTTCGCCGCTGTGATAGAAGAGTGCCGTGTCACCACGCTTCATGCCGCGCAGAAAATTGCGCGCCTGAAAATTGCGCACACCCGTCCACGCGCTGCCTTTTTCGGCCACAAAATCTGCCCACGAAAAATCGCTAGGCTCCTGTTTCACCAACCAGTGGTTCATCGCCGCAAGGTTGCCGCAGGAGGCATCGTCGCGTCACGCTGTTTCATGGGGCGCTCTCGCGGGTACAATTGGCTCCCCACCCTCGCGCCTGCGACCTACACTGCGGCGCGTGAGTGACTTGGCTGAAAATTTGGCGTCGGTGCGCCAGCGCATCGCTGCGGCCTGCGACCGCGCCGCGCGGGATCCAGCAGGCGTGCAGTTGCTGGCCGTCTCCAAAAAAGTGTCTCCCGACACCGTGGAAGCGGCGGCGCAATTGGGACTGCGCTTGTTCGGCGAAAATCGCGTGCAGGAGGCCAAGGCCAAGATTCCGCTGTGCCCCGGACATCTGCGTTGGCATTTCATCGGGCATCTGCAGAGCAACAAATGCCGCGACGCAGCAGCGCTGTTCGAGATGATTCACGCGCTGGACAGCCTGCCGCTGGCGGAGGAACTCAACGCCCGCTGCGATCAAGCCGCGCGGACGCTGCCCGTATTGCTGGAGATCAATGTGTCGGGCGAATCCAGCAAGCACGGGTTCTCGCCGGAGACAGCACTGCGCGATCTGGCGGCCATCAACGCGCTGCCGCATCTGGCGATCCACGGGCTGATGACGATGGCGCCGTGGTCGCCCATCGCGGAGAAAGCGCGCCCGCATTTCCGGAAACTGCGCGAGCTGCGCACGCGTTGCGAGGATGCACTGGGCGCACCGCTGCCGGAATTGAGCATGGGCATGAGCGGGGATTTTGAAGTGGCGATTGAAGAAGGCGCCACCTTGATACGAATTGGCACGGCGCTCTTTGGCGAGCGAAAGACCGAAGCAACGGACTAGTCGGCCGCGCTCGCCGGCATCACGGCTTGCGCGTGAGCACGTGCTTCTCGTCGGCGAAGTTCAGCTCCAACTCATCGCCGCTGATGCTGTAATTCCCCTCGCTGACATCCGGAGCGCCGACCTTCTTCGGATCCTTCTTGGTCAACGTCAGGTGCCCATCCTTTGCGGTCCAAGTGATGTCCATGTCGAGCACTTCGGCGGCTTCTTCCAAGCGGATTTTGCCTTTGCCAGTCGCGGCAAAAGTGAGCGTGCAGGAAAACTTGTCATCCACCTTCACCTGCCAGCTTCCCACGAGACTGCCGCTGCCTTCGACAGGCGTGGGCAGCGTGGGCAGCTCCGTTGTTTTGTTGGCCTCGCCAGCAGTGGTTGTGGATTTGCCGGTGTCGCTGCTCTTGCGTTTGCTCACCGGACGAAGCGGGCTGTTGGTCTTGGGCGTCTCTTTCTCCGTCGTGGCCGGCGGCGCTTTGCCAATCGCGGGCGTGGCCACCTTGTTCACTTCCTCTTCTTTGTCGCCGCTTTGCGTCTGGGCTTTTTTGCAACCGAACAGCATCAACGCCAGCACCGGCAGTGCAAACAGGACTTTCATGGTGCCGACCTTAGCAAGTGGCCTTCGGGCAATCAACCGGCAATTGCTAAATGAGACGCAGCGACAAATTTTGGGCGTGAATCAAATGAGGAAATGTGATTCACTTTGCGGCTCGTGGAATTGTCCGTGGACATGTTCGAAAGCGCGATCGCGACGGCTGTGAAGTCGTACGACCGGCACATCGTGTGTCTGGACAAATCGCCGCAGGATTGTCGCGCGGCACTGGAGTCGCTGCTGAAAAAAGCGCTGGTGGCTTATGAGAAGCGCCCGGCGGGATTGCGCCACGGCATCGCGCTGGACGCGCAGGTGACAATCATCCTCAGCCAGCAAGATGACGATGACCCGCCGTTGTGCGGCATCTATTTCAATCTGCACACGCCTTACCGCAAGCGCGCGGCGGCGACAAAATAACAAAGACCCCGGGCGATTGCACCCGGGGCCTTGTTACCACCCCATCCGCTACTCGGGGCGCACGTCATCGCCCTGCCGGATGTCCCCCTTGTTAATATCGGCCACCAAAAATGTGTCGTCCACCATGCGCGTGGTGGTCACTTCGCCGACGCGCGCACCGTTGCGATAGACGCCCAGCCGCTGATCCGGCGCGGGCAGGCGCGACAGGGCGAAGTCCAGCACGGCAAACCGCAGCTCGCGATTCACCGTCGCCACTTTGCCGTGATTGACTGCGGGCGTGGGCTGCGTTGTCTGCGCGCCTGTGCCGCCATTCTGCCACGGCAACGCATTGGTGGTAGTAGTGCCGCCGCCGGGTTTCTTGCCGCCGAGATTGCATGCGGTCAGGAAACCCAAAAATAGAATGGCGATGTAAACTGGAAACCGCATCCTCCCTTCACTCCTTGCTGGGAGAGTGCGGATGCCAACCCGCGAGGTCAATTGGCGGTTATTGACCTCCTGTGAATGACGCGCGCGTCACGGCCGTGGCGACTGCGGCGGGGCGCGCAACGTTTCCCAGCGCGCCTGCCAATCCGCCCAACTGGCGGCCCAGTCTGGCCCAGCGAATTGCTCGCGCGCGGCAGGCCACATTTTCTCGATGCCAGCGCGTTCCGCAGTGGCCTCCGCCGCGTTGCCCCATTTGAGATGAGCCTCGAGTAAGTTGAGCCGGTTGTCGGGAAAGTTGGGCGCCAACTCCGCTGCGCGTTGCAGATGTTGGCGCGCCTTCTTGTTGCTGCCCACGCTCAACGGCCAGCCCGGCGCCTTGAAATACAGCAGGCCCAGATTACGGTCGGCGCCCGCGTGGCTGAACGTGGCATTGAGATCGCGCGCACGCAGGAAATGTTTTTCCATGTCGCCCACCAATCCCAGTGCCTCCAGTTTTTTGACACGAGCAAGCTGGCCCAAGTTCATCGCCAGATAATAATGGCTGGGGGCGCTGTCGGGTTTGTCCGGATGCTTGGCTAGAAATTGTCGGCAGACCTCGGCCCCTTCCTCGGCCAATGCTGCGCGCTCGGCATCGTTGATGGCAAATTCAGCACGGTCAAAACACGCCGAACCCAATTGCCACACGGCATCGGCAGGCGCGGACTCGGCGCGATGGGCCGCGCGCGCCGCTTCCAATCGGGTCTGCGCGTGGCGCAGAAATGGGTTGGCCGGCTGGCCGATCACGGGCTGCAGATGGCCCGGCGGCGGCTCCGAGCAAGCCAGCACCAACGCGCAGCTTAGCAGCAGGCTTAGTGGATAATGTGGCATTGCTCTCAAGCGGAGGTTGCCTAAAATGCGGCAGGGTGGTACTGAACTTCAAGTTAACCTTGTTGGCAATGGTGGTCGCATCAATGGCGTTGGGCGCTGGCTGCACGGGCATTCGAGCCTCGGGTGCGGTTTCTCCCGCCACATTGTTGCTCCCGGGATTGTTCTTGAAGAACGACATTCGCCCACTGCAACCCCCTGCGCCCGTCACGGAGACTTTCGTGGCGACCGCGCGTTAGCGTCCACACATCATGCGTTTCCCACTCGCCCTCACGGTAAAAATCGCCGGTCACATCATCAAGCATCGTCTGCTGCGCACGCCCAAATTTGCGATGGTGCTGCAACTGGAGCCGCTGCACACCTGCAACCTCACCTGCACGGGCTGCGGGCGCATCCGCGAATATTCCACCAGCCTCAAAGACATGATGAGCCTGGAAGATTGCGTGGGCGCCGCCACCGAATGCGAGGCGCCGATGGTGAGCATCTGCGGCGGTGAACCGCTGATCTATCCGCACATCGAGTCGCTGGTGGAATCGTTGCTGGAGCAAAGCCGCATCGTTTACATCTGCACCAACGGCATGTTCATGCGCCGCAAAATGCGCGACTACCTCGCGGCGGTGTACTCGCCGACGTTGGAGCCCAAGCTGCGGCGACTGCGTGAGGAGGATCTGATTTCCGAGCAGGACTTGGCCGCCATCCGCCACAGCAAAGCCAAGCCGCAGCCAGTCATCCGGCCGTCCAAATGGATGTACTGGAACGTCCACATTGACGGACTGGAATACACGCACGACCTGATTGTCGAGCGCGAGGGCGTCTTCAAGGAATGCGTGCTGGCCATCCGCATGGCCAAGATTCTGGGTTATCAAGTGGCGACCAACACGACGGTTTACAGAGAGACCCAAGTGGCGGAGATCGAGGGCATGTTCCGCTACTTCTCCGCGTTGGGCGTGGACGGCCACACCATCTCGCCCGGGTACGATTACGATGCGGCCAAGAAGGACATGGTCAAGCGGCTGGGCAAAGACCCGCAGGATTTCTTCCTCACGCGCGCGATGACCCGCGCCAAGTTTGCCTCCATCGAAGATTGGGGCCAGCGCTTCACCATCTTCGGCACGCCGGTGTACCAGGAATTTCTGTCGGGCAAGCGCGAGTTGACCTGCACCGCGTGGGCCATCCCCACACGCAATATCTCCGGTTGGAAAGCGCCCTGCTATCTGATGACCGATTATACCAAAGGTCGCGGGCATTATCCGACTTACCGCGAGATGCTCGATGAGGTGGCCTGGGAAACCTACGGCGTGGTGAACGGTGTGGCGCGCGATCCGCGCTGCGAAAACTGCATGGTGCATTGCGGCTACGACCCCAGCGGCGCGTTGGGCACCAACTATCAGTCCGGCGACAACTGGAAAAATTTCAGCTACAACTTCGCCGCCAAGCCCGCAGTGGATCCCGCTGGTCTGACAGTGCACGCACACAACGGCTACTCGGTCGGCAAAGGTCATCTGGCCGAGGCCAAGGCCGCCATCCAATCCAAACAGGGCGGCGGCTGCAGCACCTCGCACGAGGAATCCAAAACCCACGCGGTGTCAAAATAAGCGCCTCGCGTTTCGCGCCTCGCAGGAAAATAGTTTCGCCCGTCAAGCCATAACTGCGTGCGGTGACGCCGCAGACAACCTCGATTCTGCAATTTCGGTTTGACCCCACCCTCAGGATGCGTAGAGATACTCTTTCGATTTTGAGTTGAAAGAGAAAATGCCGAGAACCAAGAGTAAGAAGAAGCGCGCCATGCCCATGTCCGGCGCGGCCCAGAAATATGACGGACACCATTCTGCACTTCACGAGGCCTACGGCCTGCTCGCTGATTTGCGCAATGAACTCTCGGGCACCAAATCGGAGGTGGCGGAGCGCCGCGAGTTGCTGGAACTCTTCAGCCGCTGCACCGATCCACAGCGCGCGTGGCTGTTGCTGGAGGATTACTTCGGCAAACTCAAACTCTCGCGCAAAGATTTTCCCGGCGAAGATTGGTGGACCGCCGTGCACAAGGCCGCTGGCGGCGCGCGCCTGGAACAGTTGGCCGTGGTCTTCATGCGCACCGGCCGGCCGGTCCCCGCGGAGTTGGCCGAGCACGCCAACCGCGATCGCTTTGCCGAGATTCAAGAAGCGGAGAGCGAACGCCTGATGTTGCTGGAGTTGGAGCACTGGATGTTCCCGCCCGCGCCGCATCATCTGGACACCCCACGCGCCGCCATCCGCGCGTTCTGCCGACCGCAGGCCGTGCGGGATTCGGAAGAACTCCAAACGCTCAACGTGCAGTTCGTCCTGCGCCGCCCGCGCAATGGTGATCAAAAGAAAAGCATCGGCCACATCGCCGACCTCGTCACTCGCGCCGCGCACGAGCAGGAACTTTTCTCCGCCGGCGACTGGGAATTCATCGAGTGGATCACCGAACATTACGCGGACGAGTACGCCAAAGATTCGTCGCTGTCGTTGTCGGGACAAGACCTCCTCACCTGGCTGGCGCGCTGGGGCGACACCGGCCGCCTGTGCGTCCCCGACAGTCCGGCGCATTACCAGTTTCATGGACAGATCGCCGAGCTGACTCCGGATTTGCAGAACGGCCAGTCCGAACTTTCCTTCACGCACCGCCTGCACTTGCCCGACGGCACAGTGCACTTGCTCAAGGACGTTCACTTCTTTGAAGGCAAACCCACGCTGGTGCTCGTCGGCGACACCTTCTGCCTGCTGCGCAACAGCCCGCCCGCCTCGTTGCTGAGCCGCTGGGTGAAACAACCCGTGGTACCGGTGCGCAAGCTCAGCCATCGTTTTATCACCCACCTGCGCCGCGCGCATCTCAACGGGCTCGTGGACTGGGATCAACTCTGCATCGCGCATCAAGCCAAGCCCCGATTTGTCTTCGAGATGAACGGCGACCGCGTCGAGCTGCGATTGCAGGCGCTCAGCGACACCGACGGCAGCCTCTGGGAATGGACCGGACACGAATGGCACATCAAGGCCAAAGGCTCCAAGTCCAACGGCAAGCCGCAGATTCTGGACGACGCGCGCCTGCAGCCGGCCATTGATTGGCTGCGCCAACTCGACTGGTTCACGCCGGAGCCGGGACTGTGGCTGGGCGACGCGAACGAAAATTTCCTCAACGTGCTCGCCAGCGTGTGGGCCAGCCGTCCGCCCGAGGCGGAGTATCTGGCCAACCCGAATTTCCAGCGCCTCTTCCTGCACCCCAAACGTCTCAAACCCAAACTGCTCGTCAAGGGCAGCGGCATTGACTGGCTCTCGGTCTGCGCCGAGTGGGAGATCGAGGGGATGAAATTGACGCGCGCGGATCTGGAGCATCTGGCCGCCGCCAACAGTCGCTTTGTTAAACTGCCCGATGGCGGCTGGGTGGAGTTGGATGTCACCGCCACGCAAAAGGCGCAGGAAGCCATGGCCGAGATGGGCGTGGATGGTCTGCACTCCGATGAGCAGAAGATTTCACTCGAACAAGCCGCGCACTTGAACGAGGCCGCGCTGAACATTTTTGGCGACACCGCGCAGGCCAAAAAACTGCGCGAGCGCCTCTCGACCTTCGAAGGCATTCCCGCGACCGTGTTGCCCAAACAGATCCATGCCGATCTGCGCCCGTACCAGTGCGAGGGCTTCAGCTTTCTCTGCCATCAACAGGCGCTGGGCTTGGGTGCGATCTTGGCCGACGACATGGGCTTGGGCAAAACCCTGCAGACGCTCACGTATCTGGTGTGGCTCAAGAACCGTTACCCGCGCCAGCCCAAGCCGGTGCTGGTCATCTGCCCCGCGTCGGTGATGTATAACTGGCAGCGCGAGGCCGAGCGTTTCGCGCCCGGCACCAAAGTGCTGGTGCTGGAGAGCGGCACGGCGCGGCACGGTCTGCGCAAAGAGATTCCCAAACACGACATCGTCGTCACCAACTACGCGCTGTTGCGGCGGGACTTGGAAGAGCTGCAGAAGTTTGATTTCCGCGCCGTCATTCTGGACGAGGCGCAGTTCATCAAGAACCCGGGCGCGCAGATCACGCAATCGGTGAAGCAGGTTCAGTGCGATCATCGTTTGGCGCTCACCGGCACGCCGCTGGAAAATCGCCTGCTCGATCTGTGGAGCATCGTGGATTTCGTCCAGCCCGGTTATCTGGGCAGTGCCAAGAATTTCCACGACACCTACGAGCCGCCGGGCGAAAGCACCGAGGCGATCAACGCCCGCGCCATCGCGCGGCGCCGCTTGGGCGCGCGTCTGCGGCCGATCATGCTGCGGCGTATCAAGCAGCAGGTCGCCAAAGATCTGCCCGAGCGCATCGAGCAACGGCACGACTGCGAACTCAACGACGATCAGCGCAAATTGTATTTGGCTGAGTTGCGCCGCAGCCGCGATCAGGTGATGCAGACCATCGCCACGCAGGGCGTCGCCAAGAGCCGCATGCAGGTGCTGAGCGCACTGACGCGACTGCGCCAGATCTGCTGCCATCCTGCGCTCGTGGGCAACGACAGCATCTCCGGCAAGACCGAGAGCTTGTTTGAATTGGTGACCCCGCTGATTGAGCGCGGCGAAAAGGTGCTCATCTTCAGCCAGTTTGTGCGCATGCTCAAACTCATCGAAGCAGAATGCCAGAAGCGCAGCATCAACACGCACACGCTCACGGGCGAGACGAAGGATCGACAGGAGGTCGTCAACGCGTTTCAGGATGACCCCAACGCCTGCGTCTTCCTGCTGAGTCTGCGCGCAGCGGGCACGGGACTGAACCTCACCACCGCCAGCTACGTGGTGTTATACGATCCGTGGTGGAATCCGGCCGTCGAGGCGCAGGCCATCGACCGTACCCATCGCATCGGCCAGACGAAAACCGTCAACGCCTATCGGCTCATCGCGCCCAGAACGGTGGAGGAAAAAATCTGGGATCTGCAGCAGAGCAAAAGCAAGACCATCGCCGACGTGTTGGGCGAGGAAGGATTTGCCAAGAGCTTGTCGAAGTCCGATCTGGAGTTCCTGTTCTCCGAAGGTTGAGCACGAAGCGAAAGAAATTCTGACAGAAATACTGGCTGTCCGGCAAGGGATCGAACCTTGACTAGAGGAACCAAAAACCTCTGTGCTACCATTACACCACCGGACAACAGCACCTGAAAAGTAACGCCGACACCACAGCCGACCAAGTGAAATCGGTGCAGTCCGGCTGCCTAGTTTGATGACATGGATGCGCCCGCCACATTGCGCCAACTGCTGACCGCCGGTCAGCCGATGCTCGCGTTGGCGCCGATGCAGGACGTTACCGACCTGCCTTTTCTGCGCTTGATGGCGGCGTACGGTGGCGCTGATTTGTACGTCACGGAATATTTCCGCGTCTATCCCGGTTCGTGCCTCGACAAGACGATCCTTTCTTCCGTCACCCAAAATCCGACCGGCCGCCCGTTGCTGGCGCAGATGATCGGCAACGACATCCCCGCGCTCGTGCGGACGGCGCGCGAATTGCAGCAGCACCCGGTGGCCGGCATTGACTTGAACCTCGGCTGCCCTGCGCCGGTGGTGTACCGCAAATGCGCCGGGGGCGGATTGCTGCGCGAGCCTGCGAAGGTGGACGCCATTCTCGGCGCGCTGCGCGATGCGGTGACGACAAACTTCACGGTGAAGACCCGCATCGGCTTCGACAACCCGGCGGTGTTTGACACGCTGCTGCCGATCTTCGCCAAACATCGGATTGACCTGCTCACCGTCCACGGCCGCACGGTGGCCGAAGGGTACCGCAGCGGGGTGCATTACGATTTCATCCGCCGCGCCGTAGAGCACATGCCCTGCCCGGTGCTGGCCAATGGCAATGTTCACTCGCCCTCAAAAGCGGCGCGTGTGGTGGAGGAGACACGCGCTGCGGGACTCATGATCGGCCGCGCGGCCATCCGCAATCCATGGTTGTTCAGCCAGATTCGCCAGCAACGCCAAGGCCAGCCGATCATCGTGCCGATCGGGCGGGATATGCTGGAGTATGTGCAGCGTCTTTATTTCGCGGTGCGCCCCAGCGCGCTGGACGATGGCCGGCATGTGGAGAAGATGAAGAAGTACATGAACTACATCGGGCTGGGGATCGAACCGACAGGCCAGTTTTTACATCGCATCCGCCGAGCCCATACCGAGGCGGAGTTCTTCGGCATCTGCCACGAATTTCTGGATCACGCGGAGCCGATGTTGCTGGAGCCTTTCGCGCTGGACCTCAAACCCACCGATATGCTGGCGGGCCAGCACCGCTGAGGCTCACGGCGCGGCGGGGTTGTCTTCCGTGAAATAAAGGTAGAGGCCGTACATCAGATGGCCGGCGCCAAAAATCAGGCCCATGATCCAGTGGGCGTAGCGATCCACGGGCGCGGGCAGTCGGCCGGTGACGCCTTTGACATTCATCGCCGTCAAGAGAGCGACGCCGAGGATGATTGTGCACCAACCAAAAAGTCGCAGGCCGCGCGTCATGAAAAATCCTCCGGCGTGCAGCGCGGCTCCGTAGCACATCAACCACAACGCAATCAGCCGCGTGATCGTGGGACGCGGCTGACTTTGGAAAAGTGGGTTGCCGCCTTCCGCAGGCCAGATCACTTCGATGAGGCCCAGCGCCAGCCCGATCACCAGCAGCGGCGCTACTGCCCGCAGGACGCAGCGCGCGGGCGCCGACCCGATGGGCTGGCGTTCGCGCAGTGCCTGCAGTCGTAGCAGCACCAGCACGCCCACGCCCGCGACGGCCGCCACGCAGAGCCAGTACAGCGCGAAGGTGTTTGAAGCGCGCAGATGCTGACGTTCGGCCAGCACGGCGGAGATCACGCCCACCGTGCCCGCGTAAATCATGAGGGGCGCGAGGACACGGCGATACACGGCCGCGCGCTCGGTCAGCGTGCGCAGGGTTTGGAGGGGATCTTCGCCCGGGTTGGCAGACACGGTGTGAGTGGGTCAGGATGCCGTCGGGCTTCGGATTGGCTACAGCATTTCGGCGGCGACCTTCTGGAGCGCTTCTTCGATGGTGGTCTCGCCATTGGTCACGCGGCGCAGTCCGCCTTCCCAAAGAGTCTGCATGCCGCCCTTCACGGCCATGTCTTGAATCTCGCGTGTGGGGCGCTTGTTCATCAC
>SIAW01000012.1 GCA_009695465.1 Pedosphaera sp. | reverse complement strand
GCTTCTGCATGTGGCTGGCCGGCGGCGGCGCGAAGGGCGGCATGAGCTACGGCGAGACGGACAGCTTCGGCTTCAAGGCGGTGGAGAACCGGATGCACATTCACGACCTGCACGCGACGTTGCTGCACTTGCTCGGCGTGGATCACGAGCGCCTCACCTTCCGCTACGCCGGCCGCGACATGCGCCTGACCGACGTTCACGGCAACGTGGCGAAGGCGATTCTGGCGTGAGCAGTGGCAGAGGCAAATTTCCATCAGCACGCGGCGTCAAAACCAGCGATTGTCTGCCATTCATATTTTGGGTTCTGCAATGCCCGCGCAAGTAAGGCTCTCCATGATTCTACGTTTCGCGTTCGCCTTGTTTCTGGTTTTGACCTGCGGTGCGGCCGAGCGGGACGCTGCGAAGCCGGCGGCAGGAGCAGTGGGTGACTGGCCGCGTTGGGCTGGGCCGCACGGCGATTGCACCTCCGATGAGAAGGGCTTGCTGCGAGCGTGGCCGAAAGCTGGCCCGAAAGTTCTCTGGAAAATTCCGGTCGGTGCCGGTTCCAATCATCGCTCAGTCGCTGGCGACGATCTGTGTTACGCGCAGCTCGAAGATGATCAGCGCAGGGAAACCGTGCGGTGCATTGACGCCAATACGGGGAAGGAAAAGTGGAGCCACACTTACGAAGTGCCGCCGATCTGGCACGTGGGCTGGGGACAACTGGGCGTTCGCGCGACGCCGACCATCACAGAAAAATTTGTGTACGCCATCGGCACGTTCGGCGACGCATTCTGTTTTGATCGCAAGACCGGAGCGATCGTTTGGAAACGCAGTTTCAAACAGGAGTCGCCTTACTTGGATGGCACGCTCAAGGGCGCGGGCAATCTGGAATGGAAAGGTTTTAACGGCGCGCTGGTGCCGCTGGGCGACAAGATTCCGTACTTCTATTGGCAAGGGCGGCAACCCGGCGATTCCGGCGTGGGCCAAGACTGCGGTGAGCAACAAGATGCAGTTCTACGCCTACGATGCTGCCACGGGCAAGGTGGCGTGGAAGTACGAGGAGGATTGCCCGCCCGGATCGCGTGGGCCGGGCTTGATCACCGGCAGTGGTTTGCCGATCAAATTCCGAGGCGAGGATTGCTTGGTCGTTCACGGCAATCGGCAGTGGAAAATTCTGCGGCAAGCGGACGGCAAGCAGCTCTGGAATTGGGAATGCACCGGCCCGCAGGAAGCGCCCGCGTGGGCCAGCGGAGGGATCAAACCTGTCGGCAAGAATCTGTATCTGAATTCTCTCAATGGCTGGGTTCCGTCGCTGGTCGAATGCGATTTCAGCCAGCCGGATCCGAAGCCAAAAGTCTTGTGGTCGAATGTCGGCATCCATGACGCGGTCACGCCGCCGGTGATCTGGGACGGCTGCATCTACGGGTTCTACATCGACTCGCGCAAGGATGCTTCCGACATCGGAGCGAAACCCGGCGAGCAGAATTATTCGTTCCGCTGCAGCGAACTCAAGACGGGCAAGCTGCTCTGGAAGGAGCACGGGTTCCATCTTGGTCTGTCCATCACTGCGGCGGACGGCTTGTTGTTCGTCCACGATTATCAGCGACTCACGCTCGTGGAGGCCAGTGCCAGCGGCTACACACAAAAAGGCCGTGTTGAAAATCTGCACGCGCTACCCAACACCGGCCGGAACATGCACCGAGGATTGCTGGATTGGTCCATGCCGGTCATCTCAAGTGGCCGGCTGTTTGTGCGTACGCCCATCGAAATCATTTGCTACGACATCAAAGATCCGAAGGCGGAATGACGCGCATGGCCGCTTGGAAATGTTTGGCCGCCGTTGTCCTCGCCTTTCTTGCTGCCTGCGGCAGTCCCGATAATCCCGGCAAGAATCACAACCCCAGCACAGCCGCACCGAGGCAAGTCGTGGGTTGGCGCAACGATGGTTCGGGGTGCTACCCGCTGGCGACGCCGCCGTTGGAATGGAGCGACACCAAAAACATCCGCTGGAAAACGAAGATTGGGCCGAACAAGTTTTCATCGCCCATCGTTGTGGGCCGGAAGATTTTTCTTGTTGCTGATCCCGCGTGGCTTTTCTGCGTGGACGCTGATGACGGGAAAATTCTCTGGCAAAAATCCAACGACTTCGCCGATCTGCCGGTCAAAGTTGCCGGACGCCACTCGCTCAAGGAAGCCGGCAATACCGCGCCCACGCCGATCAGTGATGGCCAGTTTGTTTACGTCGCCTTTGGTAGCGGCATCGTCGCTTGTTACGACATGCAGGGTGTGCGGCAATGGATCCACCATTTCAATTTGAAGCCTGCTACGGAATACGGGCGCGCCACTTCGCCGATGCTCGTGGGTGGCAAGTTGCTGGTGACGCTTTCGCACCTGATCGCCCTCGACACAAAAACCGGCAGGCAAATCTGGCAGAACAAAGATGTGCCTGAGATGTACGGCACGCCCGTCGCTGCGAACATCGGTGGCGTGGACGTCGCCGTCATGCCGTCGGGGCAGATCGTTCGTGTTGCCGATGGCACAATCTTGGCGGCCGATCTGGGCGGCCTGCGATTCGCCAGTCCAATCGTCCACGACGGCACGGTGTATCTCATCCAAACTGGATCGAGCGCGCAGCGGTTCACCGCCGCAACTCCCGATAAGTGGGCGGCGAAACAACTGTGGGATCAGGAACTCGAAGGCACCTTTTACGCCTCGGCCGTTTGTGACAAAGGACTGATCTACGCCGTCGCCAACGAATACAAATTCACCATCCTCGATGCCAGTGACGGAAAGATTCTAGCCGCTCGCGATTTTGATTTCCCAATCAGTACTGGCCGACCTGCCAACGCTGAAGCCGCCAACATGTATCCCAGCATTACGCTGGCGGGGAACCGTCTCTTCGTGTTCAACGATCAAGGCGACGCGTTGGTGTTGGAGCCCGGCAAGCAATACCGCGAGCTGAAGCGCAACCATCTGGGGGAAGGCCACGGCGGCGTGCCGACCTTCGACGGCAAACACATCTACCTGCGCAGCGGACAGAACCTGTTTTGCATCGGGGAGAAGTAGAGCAGGGGCAGGTTCTGTTGCGAGTGTTGGCTACAGTTTCTTGAGCAGGTCGGCGGCTTTGTCTTCGAAAAGTTTTTGCCATTCGGGGGCGAGCAGGCAGTCGCTGTCTTCTTGTGCGTGCCCGCGGTTCTTCAACTGATCGGCGGTGGGCGCGTAGTAGATGTAGCCGTTGGAATAGCCGGCGACGAAGGTGTGTTCGTGCGGCGAGCGTTTCTTGATGTTCAACCCGATCTGCACGGTCAGTTCGCCGGGGAAGGTGACGAGCACGAAGTCGCCGATGCGCAGGCCCAGCATTTCCGCGTCGAGAGTTTTTTTGCCGGCGGCGATGTTCTGCGCGTGGTGCATTTTCAGCAGTGCCAGATTGGTCTGCACGCGCGTGAGTTCTTCCATGGTGTGAATGTTGGCGATGTACTGGACCATGTTCGTGCGATTCTCGGCGTCGAGCTTGGCCAGTCCATCGCGTCCCAGCAGATTCTCGTGCAGGTAACGGTGCGAGTAGTAGGAGGGGAACTCGCTGGCCAAGCCGTGTTTCACCGACAGCGCCATGAATGTTTTCAGGTTGAGGCTGGTGCCTTTGAGCGATTGCACGAGGCGTGTCTGTTCGGCTTGCTGCGCCTCGATGTGCGGCGCGAGATCGGCGCGGGGCAGGGGCAGGATTTGGTGGAGGACTTTGAGCGGGGCACTTTCCTTGACAGCGATTTGCTTGTGCGCCTTGAGCGTGCGCAAGCCCAGCATCATGCCCAGCGGCTCGGCGTCGCGCGGATGGTTGACGTCCTTGTACAACACCGGGTTGATATCGCCCGCACAACCCTGCACGAACAAGGCGATCGCGCCGTCGCCCAATTGCTCCTCGATGGTGCGCGAGGCGAAGCCGGTGATGTCGGCCGTGGCCGTGTTGCCTTTGCCGGGCACGCCTTGGATGGGATGAATCGCAAAATTAAACACCACCGCCAGCGGCTTGCCGTTGGCGCGGTCCAGCCGCAGGATGCCAATCTCCGGATCCACCGGGCCCACGCCCGCCACCGCTTCATCCGGCGGCAGCGAGTACGCGTGGCGCACATCCGCCTCGCGCCCGTTCTTCAGTCTGAGCCTGCGATTTTCCTGGATGCGATCTTCGTGGCCGACGCCCGCACCGGCCTTCACCGGCACCATTTCTTTGAACGCCGCCTGTACCGCCTGCACCGTGCGCGCCTCCACATCCGCGCACACGACGCCGTGACAATGGCTCGCGTTGATGAGCACGTGTTCGGGCGGAAGATTCAATCCCTTGAGCAACTGCGCGCGGACGTTGGGCAGATAATCGTTGCGGATGTGGCCGATCCCGCCGATGGCCACGGCATCCACCGTGATGATGACAGCGACGTTGGTTCCCTGCCGCAACGCCAGCGCCTTCACGTACAACGGATCGCTGATCGGCCCGGCCTCCTTGTGCGTGATGTCCACCTTCGCAACGCCGGCGAACAATTGCGCGGCGCGAGCGTCCGTCAGCGGCAGCAAAGCCGCGAACGCCAACAGCGCGCAGCCCAGTTTTGTGCGTGTGTGCAGTTTCATTTAATCAAGCGCCAGCCCGTGGCGTCGGCCGTCAATGCCGTGTGTCCTTTGTGTCGGTCGTACACTTGGTGCATGTCTTTGATCGTATCGAAGTAGCCGACGATGTGCGCGGCGCTGAACGATTCGCCGGCCTTCACGGGCTTGCCGTGGATCTCCTGGATCATGACGATGATGCCCGGCCGCATGCTGCACCACGCCTCGTACACGACGGCGGGATCGAGCGTCAGCCCAGCCAGCCACGGGCCGTCTTTGCCCGTCGTCGCGTCGCGCAGATGATACGCGCGGATGAAACTCGACGGCGTCTTATGCGTGTCGCGGCGGTAACCGAATTTCAAGTCCGGCGGGAACGGCGTGAAGAATTCGCTGGAAGGAATGCGCACGCCCGCAGGCCCGCTCAGATAACTCAGATACATCTCGCTGAACGTGTTGCCCTTCGTGTGGCGCACGCAACCGGGCGTGTCGTTGCGCAGGAACATCTCTTGGGAATCGTTGACGCTCTCAATCTTGTCCATCAGCACGAAGTAGCGTTCGCCTTTGGGAAACACGACGAGCTGCGTCCAGCGTGAACCCGCTTTGCGGCCGGGCGCAGCGTACTCGAATTGGTACGTCGTCTTCACTGCGACGAAATCTTTGCCGCGAATCACCTGCGGCTGCACGGGCTTCATGCGATGACAAAGCTGCGGCCCTTCCACCGCGCGTTTGCGATGGCTGCTGCCGTGCGCGTTTTGCGCGTAGTCAATCCGCGCGGCGTTGGTTTCGTTGCCGAGCCACACATACGGGCCAACGCCTTTGAGTTCGGACGGATCCAGTTTGTCCCGGTACGCCGCGTCGCTGCCCGGTTCCATGAGCCAATCAATCACCATCAACCCATCGCCGATCTCGCGGAAGCCCGTCGTCTTGTCGAGGAACGACTGCTTCTCGATGCCCGTCATCCATTGCTTCGGATTTTTCTTGGGGATGACGGCCTCGAGTTTGTCCGTCTCGATCTTGATTTTATTTTCATCCTCCGTCACTCGCGCCCACGAAGCGTCATCGGCCGACGCCGAGAATATCCACACGGCACACGCCATCGCGATGAGACTGCAGAGCACAGTTCGCTTGGCGACGGGGATCAATGGAATACGCATGAGCGTTCTCCGGAGCATGGGTCGGCAAAGAATCTGGCGGCTTTGCAGTGTGGCGGCAAGATGAAAAGTGGGTTGCAATGCCGCTGCGATGACGTTCAATTACCCGCAACCATGAAAGAGAGCCTCACTCCGCTCGCGTTGTTTTTGCTTTGCGGCAGCGTCGTTGCTGTGGACGCACCGGCGAAAGCCGAACCGAAATCCAAAGCGGAAACCAAAGCCAAGGCGAAGGCCGCCGAGCCTGCGCAGCGCAAGCCCACGCAGGCCGATGTTGCTTACGGCACGCACGAGCGGCAGGTGCTCGATTTCTGGAAGGCGGATTCCAAGGGGCCCACGCCGTTGCTCTTTCACATTCACGGCGGCGGTTGGGTGGCGGGCGACAAGGCGCGCGTGGGCAACCTCGAGAAATATCTGGCGGCGGGCATCTCGGTGGTCTCCATTAATTACCGGTACACCACGCAGGCGCAGATCGCCGGCGTGAAGCCGCCGGTGCAATGGCCGTTGAGCGATGCGGCGCGCGCGTTGCAATTTGTGCGCAGCAAAGCCGGTGACTGGAACATCGATAAGGTGCGCATCGGCGCGAGCGGTGGCAGCGCGGGCGCGTGCTCCAGTTTGTGGCTGGCGTTTCGCGATGACTTGGCTGATGCCAAAAGCGCCGACCCCATCGCGCGCGAATCCACGCGGCTGTGGTGCGCGGCGGTGAATGGCGCGCAGACTTCGCTGGATCCCAAGCAGCTCAAAGAGTGGACGCCCAACAGCCGTTACGGCGGGCACGCTTTTGGTTTCATGCCCGACCCCAAAGACACCAAAACGCGCGACACGCAGTTCGCCAAATTCCTCGCCGCGCGCGAGGAGGTGCTGCCGTGGATCAAACAATACTCGCCGTACGAACATGTCACCGCCGATGATCCGCCGATCTACATGCACTACACCGCGCCGCCCGCGTTGGGGCAGGAGCAGCAGGACCCGACGCACACTTCCAACTACGGCGTGAAGCTGCAGGAGAAATGCAAGTCGCTCGGCATCGAGTGCGAGCTGGTGTATCCCGGCGCGCCGGCCGTCAAACACCCAGGCGTCACGGAGTATCTCATCGCCAAACTCAACGCGGCGCAGCGTGTCGAAAATCCCATCGTGCCCGAAGGCGCGGCGTTGGAACTGCTCCACACGCGACAGGTGAAACTCAACAGCGGCTTGACCGAAGGCCCGGCGGTGGCGCCCGACGGCAGCATTTATTTCACCGACCTTCCGTTCGGCAAAGACAACGGCATGATCCTGCGCTTCGATCCGGCGACGAAGAAGACCACGGTTTTCACCGACAACTCCGGCAAATCCAACGGGCTGTTTTTTGACGCGGCGGGGCGTCTGCATTCCTGCGACGGTGCCGATGGAGGCACGCGCAGTGTGCGGCGTTGGGATTTGAAGACGGGCAAAAGCCAGATTGTGGTCGATCGTTTTCAAGGCAAGCGGTTCAACGCGCCGAACGACCTGTGCGTGGATTTGAAGGGGCGAATCTATTTCACCGACCCGCGCTACATCGGCACTGAGCCGCGCGAGCTGGCCCATCAAGCCGTGTACCGCATCGAGTCGAACGGCACGCTGATCGAGATCACGCACGATGTGGAAACGCCCAATGGCGTCGAGCTGAGTCCCGATCAACGGACGATGTACATCGTGGATCACAACAGCGGCGGCGTGCGGCTGGATCCGAGCGAGCCGGAACCCAAGCGCGGCGCGATGAAGATTTATTCCTTTCCGCTGGACGCAAACGGACGCGTCAACGGCCCACGCAAAACGCTCATCGATTTCGGAAACGAGAATAGTTGCGACGGTCTGTGTGTGGACACGGACGGCAACGTGTATCTGGCGGCGCGCAGTCTGAAGCGGCCGGGCATTTTGGTGATTAATCCCGCGGGCAAAGAAGTGGCCTTCATCGCCACCGGGGCAGCGAACCAAACCGCCGCCTTCGAAGACTTGAAAGGCATTCCCAGCAACGTCGTGTTTGGCATCGGCAAAGACAGCAACCTGCTGTACGTGACGATCGACAAAGGGCTGCACCGCATCCGCCTCAAGACGCACGGCTTTCACCCGCAACTGGCGGGCAAATGAACGCGCGCACCGCTGATTCTCGCGCGATGGCTGCGACCGGCGCTGCCGCCGCGCGCTGCCGCGATTTCGGCTACGAGGCCGATGAACACTGGGCGAAACTCCCCGAAGGTTGGAGCTGGCCCGAAGCCACCGCCGTCGCCACCGATTCGCGCGGGCGCGTGTTCATCTTTAATCGCAGCGAGCATCCGGTCATCGTGTTCGATCGCGACGGCGCGTTTCTGAATTCGTGGGGCGAAGGTCTTTTCACGCGGCCGCACGGCATCACCATCGGGCCGGACGACGCCGTGTACTGCACCGATGACCTCGGCCACACGATCCGCAAATTCACGCCGGACGGTACGCTGCTGATGACGCTGGGTACGCCCGGCCAACCATCGGACACCGGCGCGACGAGCATTGATTACCGGACGATCCGCCATGCAGGACCGCCGTTCCATTTCCCGACCAACGTCGCGCTCGCGCCCACCGGCGACATGTATATCACCGACGGTTACGGCAACGCGTGCGTCCACAAATTTGATGCGGCGGGCAAGCTCCTCTTTTCATGGGGCGCGCCCGGCAATGGCGCGGGCCAGTTTCATGTGCCGCACGGCATCGCGGTGGACAAAGAGGGAATGGTGTACGTGGCCGACCGCGAGAACAGCCGCATCCAACGATTCACGCCGGACGGAAAGTTTCTCTCCGAATGGACTGATGTCGCGCGGCCCTGCCAAGTGTTCATTGATGATGCGGGGCGCGTTTACGTCGCCGAGCTGGGGTATCGCGCGGGAATGTGGCCGGGCACTCGCGCGCCTTCCGATGATGCGACCGGCGGACGCTTGAGTGTTTTCGATTCCATCGGGCAATGCCTCGCGCGTTGGGGCGGTGGATTGGATCCGTGCGCGGCGGGAGATTTTTTTGCGCCGCACGACATCTGCGTGGATGCGCGCGGGGACATTTACGTCGCTGAAGTCGTGATGTCGGCGGGCGGCAATCGCGGGCTGGTTTCGCCGCACTGCCACAGTTTTCAGAAATTCTCACAGATCAAATCATGAAGGCTTGGCGCTTTTACGGATTCAACGACATGCGGCTGGATGAAGTCGCGGAGCCGCATTGCCGCCCCGGCCATGTGCTCGTGCAGCCGCTGTGCGTGCAGCCCAGTGTGACGGAGGCGCAACTGGCCAAAGGCATCCCGACACTGGCCTTCGACCGCATCGGGCGTCGGCTCGAGACCGAGGCGCCGGTGCAACTCTTCGGCCACGAATTTTGCGCGCGCATCATTGAGGTGGGCGAGGGCGTGAACGGTTTTCAGATTGGCGACCGCGTGGCCGCGCGCGCCAAGTTGCCGTGCGGACAGTGTTCGCTCTGTCGCGCCGAGCGCAGCGAACTTTGCCGCAAAGGTCCGGTGATTGGTTTCGACTTGCCCGGCTGTTTTTCCGAAGTGGCAATCCTGCCCGCCATCGCGTTGGTGAAAGTGGACGACGCAATCTCCGACAGCGAGGCCGCCTGCCTGCAATCGCTCAGCGACAGCGTGGCCGCAGTGGAGACGGCTCAACTTGGCATCGGCGACACGGTCGTGATTTTCGGGCAGGGCAGCATGGGGCTGGAATGTTTGCAAGTGGCGCGACAGAGCGGCGCGGGACTGATCATCACCGTGGATGTGCGCGAGGAATCCTGCCGCGTCTCCCGTGAGCTGGGCGCGGATCACGCGTTAAACGCGCGCACGACCGATGTGCTCGCCGCCATCGCAGAGTTGACCGCGGGCAACGGTGCCGATGTGGTGTTTGAATGCGCCGGTGGCAGCCCGAAACAAGGATTGGCCGGCACGCAGACGCTGCGGCAAGCCATCGACGCCGTTCGTTCCGGCGGCAAGATCGTGGGCGTCTCCTGGTTTGGCGGGCCGATGGAACTCAATATTGACACGTTGCGCGAACGCAGCCTGCGCTACGTGTTTCCCGACATCAGCACGCTGGCCCATCTGCAGCACACCGTTCGCATGGTCGCGACCGGGCGCGTGCGATTGAAGCCGGGCATCACGCACATCCTGCACGGCATCGGCTCGGTGCCCGAGGCGTTTGAGATCACCGCCAACAAAGGCGCGCACAAAGCCATCAACCCCGCGCAGGTGATGATGTGTCATTAGCTTTTTCCGTCGGCTCAAGTTAATATTGAAACAACTCTGAAACGAAAGGTTGCATCATGATCCCGCGTGCGTTGTCCGGAGTGTTGTTGTGTGTCGCAGTCGCCGCCATCGCGCAGGAGAAGCCACTGGGTGGAGCGCCCAAGTTCACGGAGCATCTGATTGCCGACAAATACGGCTACGCTTACGGATTGGCGGCGGCGGATTTGGATGGGGACGGCGACTTGGATCTGACGAGCTGCGACACGCGAGGCCACGCGTTCTATTGGTTTGAGAACAACGGCAAGGGAAATTTCCAGCGCCACTTCATCCAGCAGGACGAGCAGGGATGGTTCGAGCGCCACGCCGTCGGCGACATCAACGGCGACAAGTTGCCCGACGTGGTCGTTGTAAAAAATCTGCACGGTCATCTGGTCTGGTTCGAGAACAGCGGCCAGCCGGCGAAGGACAAGCAATGGAAACGGCACGTCATCTCGACTGACTTCAAACGCGCCTACGATGTGGCGCTGGTGGATCTCAACGGGGATGGGCGGCTGGATGTCGCGGGCTCGGCGTGGAATGGAAATCACATCGCGTGGTTTGCCAATCCCGGCCCGGCTGGCGCGGGGCAGGAGTGGAAGAAACTGATGATTGATCCGCAGCTTGCGGAGGCACGAACGATGCGCGTGGCCGATTTCAATGGCGACAAGAAGCCGGACATCCTCTCCACCGGTCGCCTCGCAAATCTGACGGCGTGGTACGAACAGCCCGGTGCGGCTGACCAGCCGTGGAAACGCCACGTGATTGACGAGCGCTCGCCGCAACCGGTCCACGGTCAACCGGTGGACATGGATGGAGACGGCGATGCGGACGTGTTGATGGCGCTGGGCATGCTCGCCACCGAAGGCCAAGCCGACACGAATCAAATTGTCTGGTACGAGAATGTCGGGAAACCCGGCAAAGGCGATGTGTGGAAGAAGCATCTCATCGGCGCGCTGCCATTCGCCTTCGAAGCCGTCGCGGCGGATTTGGACGGCGATCGCGATCTGGACATCGTGGCCACTGCGTGGGGCGGCGCGGGGCAGATTGTGTGGTTTGAGAGGACGGCCGATCCGCAAGCGCCGTGGAAGCAGCACGTGTTAAAATCAAAGTGGCCCCGCGCCAACCAACCGATTGTCGCGGACATGGACGGCGATGGCCGGCCCGACATCATCGCCACCGCCGAGATTGGCGCAAACGAACTGCGCTGGTGGCGCAATGCCGGCGTCGCGCCTGTGGAGCCGAAGGAAGAGAACGCGTTTGATACAAGCCAAGTCACCGTGCAACGCATCGTCCGTGCAGCCAAACTGCCACAAGCCAAAGGCGAGCCGGGCGTGGTGATCGTGCTGCATAATCCGCAGACCTTTTATATCGGCGGCCTGTACTGGGTGCTGTGGGCTGGCGGCAAGCCCTACGCGGAGGGCGCGTGCGACCTTGCGAAGTTGGACAAGCAACACGCGGGAGAAAACAAGACGCGGTGTTTCACGCTCAGTGCTGCTGCGTGGGAAAAGTTGCCGCAAGGCGCGCCACTCTTCCTCACTTGGGGCGAGTCAGCACCACAGGGAGACAGTCTGCCGCTCGCAAAGTTGGACAAGAAAAAGATCGAGGACGCCGACAAGCGTCGCTGACCGCGCCGCTCGATCGAGGTGCATTAACCGGCGTGTACATCTCATTAGCGTGTGGCATGATGAAGGGCGCGGGCTAGTTTGTGAAAAAAATCACAAAACCGCTTGCGCCGCAATTCGAGTTCAGTATCATGCGCGCGGTTTTGCGTTCTTAGATGTCGAACATTTTTCCAAAATGGACCAACCGGCTGCCGCTTTTGGTGCTGGCAGGGGGGCTGCTCTTGGGCGGCGGCGTGGTGACTGGGGTGACCTATTATTTTACACCCAAGTACACCAACGTCGGGTATCAGCCGTTGCAGCCGGTGTCGTTCTCGCACAAGATTCATGCGGGCGAGTTGGGCATGGACTGCCGTTATTGCCACAACGGCGTGGAGAAATCGTGGTTCTCCAACATCCCGGCGGCGTCCACGTGCATGAATTGCCACAGCGTGGTGCTCAAGGATGACCTGCGGCTGGCGCCGATCCGCGAGAGCCACGAGAAGCAGACGCCGGTGCCGTGGGTGCAGATCCACAAGACGCCTGACTACGTGTATTTCAACCACTCGGTGCATGTGAACCGCGGCATCTCCTGCGTGCATTGCCACGGCAAGATCAATGAGATGGACGAGGTGCGGCATGAGAAGACGTTGAGCATGGCCTTCTGTCTGGACTGCCACCGCACGGCGCACGAAAAGATCCGGCCGCTGGAGCAGGTCTATAATTTGAACTGGAAGAGCGACGGGTTCACTCCGGAGCGCGAGGGACGGGCGCTCGCGGGCAAGCTGGGCGTGGAAGGCTCTACAAGTTGCTCGGTTTGTCATCGATGAGCACAGGCATTTCCCAAAATGGTGACGCCCCAGGCGTCCAGTACTGGCGCGGCCTGCAGACGCGGGGCTTGGTGCCAGAGGACGTGGCGTACACGGCGCTGGAATTTCCAAAGGAAGCCGACAAGCCCGACCCCAATTTCTCGCGGCGCAGTTTCATGCAATTGATGGGTGCCTCGTTCGGCTTGGCCGGACTGGGTGTGCTGGGCGTGGGCTGCCGCAGGCCCGTGGAAATGGTGATGCCCTTTGGCCAGCAGCCGGAGGGTTACGTACACGGGGTGCCGCAGTTTTTTGCCAGCGCGCGCCCGACGCGCACGGGGGCGGTGCCGCTGTTGGTGGAATCCAACGAAGGCCGGCCGACCAAGATCGAGGGCAATCCTGATTATCCCGGCGGCAACGGCAGTACGGATCTGCACACGCAGGCGGCGATTTTGGATCTGTACGATCCGGATCGCGCATTGGTGTTTATCGGTGTCGATGGGAAAACCGTTTCGCGCGAGGCAGCCCTGCTCAAGCTGCGCACAGGCGCGGTCAATGATGCGCACAACAAGAACGGTGCGCACGTCGTGTTCCTCTTGGAGCCGAGCAGTTCGCCCTCCCGCGCGCGGCTTTTGGCGCAGGTGAAGGAGAAGTTGCCTGCAGCTAAGTTTTTCCAGTGGGATCCGCTGGGGCTGGACATCCACGCGCAAGCGGCGACGGCTGCTTTTGGCAAGCCGGTCCGGCCTTTTTATCGGTTGGATCGCGCCGAGGTGATTCTCTCGTTGGACTGCGATTTCATCGGCAGCGAAGAAGATTCCCATCGGCACATCCGCGATTTTGCACGTGGCCGCAAACTCAACCATGCGACCGCGCAGAAGATGTCGCGCCTGTACGTGGTGGAGCCGCTGATGACATTGACTGGAGCCAACGCCGATCATCGCCAGCGCCTGCGCGCTTCCGAGGTTGCGGGCGTGGCTGCTGCCATCGCCGGGCGATTGGGCATTGCGGGTTTTGATGACAAACATCTGCCCAAGGCAGTGTCGGTCAAATGGCTGGAGCAGTGCGTTGCGGATCTCCAAAAAGTTCCCGGCAAGGCCGTGGTGCTCGCTGGCCATCGTCAACCGCAGGCCGTGCAGCAATTGGTGCTGGCCATCAACGAGAAATTGCAGGCCATCGGCAGCGAGGAGGGACATGACCGGCCGCTGGAATTTTTGCCCGTCACACATCCGCATGACGACTGGAAGACGCCGCAGATGGGTTCCATTCAAGAGTTGGTTTCAGAACTCAACGCCGACCGCGTGCAGACGCTGATTATTCTTGGCAGCAATCCCGCCTACACCGCGCCTGCAGATTTGGATTGGGCCAAGGCGCAGGACAAGGCCAAGACCGTCGTGCGATTGGGGATGCACCGTGATGAATCCTCTCGCGGTTGCGCGTTGCATTTGGCGCAGGCGCATTTCTTGGAGACGTGGGGCGACGCGCGCACGAGCGATGGCACGTTGGTGCCGGTGCAGCCGCTTATCCAACCGCTGTTCGGCGGTCTGTCCGAATTGGAAGTGCTGGCGGAATTTGCCGGCATCAACAAGCCCAGCGCGAACGAGATCGTGCGGGCCACATTCCACAAGTTGACCGGTGCGGATATCGGGGACAACAACTGGAAGAACTTTTTGCACCAAGGTTTTTGGCCGGGCAGCGCAGCGCAGTTGCAAGCGGTGAGCGGGGCAAAGACCATCGTCATTGCCGCGCCGGATGCGGGCAAGGCGCTGGAAATTATTTTCACCCGCGACAGCAGCGTGGATGACGGGCGACTGGCCAACAACGGTTGGCTGCAGGAGCTGCCTGATCCCGTCACCAAGATCACTTGGGACAACGCGGTGCTCGTCAGCCGCAAGACTGCCGAAGCCAACAAGTGGCAGAACGGCATGCGCTTGGCTGTCAGCATCGGTGGTCGTTCGGTTGAGGGGCCGGTGTGGATTCAGCCCGGTCAAGCCGACGGCACGCTGGCGTTGGCGCTGGGTTACGGGCGTGACGTGAAGACTTTTGGCGGGCGCATCGCTTGCTTCGACAAGAAGCTGGTGGGGTTTAATGCCTACCTCATCCGCACGGCGGCGCGGCCGCACATGGATATGGATGGCAGCGCGAAGGTGGCGGTGGCGTCGGGCACGCACCAATTTTCCTGCACGCAAGATCATTGGTCAATGGAAGGCCGGGCGATCGTGCGCGAGGCTAATCTGGATGGCGATGCGGGCTTCGCCAAGAATCCGGACTTCGCGCATCAGATGGATCTTGATGCGTTGGCGCATGCCAAGCACACGCTGGATCCGGCGACGGGCAAGCCGTATCCCATCTATCAGCATCCTTACGAGAGCACCCCCAAGCTGAAAAATGCGGCGGTGCAGTGGGGCATGTCCATTGATCTGAACTCGTGCGTGGGCTGCAACGCCTGCGTCATCGCTTGTCAGAGCGAGAACAACATTCCCATCGTCGGCAAAGAGCAGGTGGGCAACGGGCGCGAGATGCACTGGATTCGCATCGACCGTTATTACACCGGGTTTGCCAGAGACGAGAAACATCGCGACACCAACACCGACGCGATGCAGGCTGGGGAGCATTGGATTGATGATCCGCAGGTGGTGCAGCAGCCGATGCTTTGCCAGCACTGCGAATCCGCGCCGTGCGAGAGCGTCTGTCCTGTCAACGCCACGGTGCATGATGACGAAGGTCTCAACGTCATGGTGTACAACCGCTGCATCGGCACGCGGTACTGCTCCAACAACTGCGCGTGGAAAGTGCGCCGGTTCAATTTCTTTGATTACAACAAGCGGCCCCTCACCGCCCTCTACAAGGGTTTTCTGGCGAGCGTGGAGAAGGATGATCCCACTGCGTGGGACGTGTTGAAGCTGGCCAAGAATCCGGATGTGACCGTGCGCATGCGCGGCGTCATGGAGAAATGCACGTACTGCGTGCAGCGCATTGAGGGCGCCAAGATTTTGCGCAAGGTGCAGGCCAGCCGCGAGTATCGGGATTCAGTGGCGCGCGATGGCAAAGGTCACGCAGTGGATGCGCTGGTGCCCGAAGGCACGATCAAGACCGCGTGCCAACAGGCGTGCCCGGCGGAGGCGATTGCCTTTGGCAACATGGCCGATCCGCAGAGCCAGGTGTCGCAGCGCAAAGAGCTCAAGCGCAATTATGCCGTGCTGGGTTTCCTGGACACCAAACCGCACACGACTTATCTGGCGCGCGTGCGCAACCCGAATTTGCAGGTGCCCGGTCCGTACGAAGGTTATTACACCAAACCGCTGAGCACGCAGGATTACGACGCGGCGGCGGGTCACCATGACACGCATGGCGATGCGCACGTCGCACCCGCTGGTCATGCGCCGGCCGCAGCAGGGGAAGGGGCTAAGAAGCCATGAGCGCGACGAGCGACCATACCCCAGCGTACACAACGACGACGCCCGCTGAGTTGCAGCGCGTGCCGTTGGTGCAGAACCAGCGTTCGCTGGCGTGGATTTCCGACAAGGTCGCCGGGATCATCGAGGACGACGCCCCGCGCTGGTGGTGGTACGCGTTCATCCCCAGCTTCCTCATCGCGACAGTCGGCTTCGCGTCCATTGGCTATCTCATCACGACAGGCGTGGGCGTGTGGGGCTTGAACAACCCAGTGATGTGGGGCTGGGCCATCGTGAACTTCGTGTGGTGGATCGGCATCGGCCACGCCGGCACGCTCATCTCGGCCATCCTCTTTTTGCTGCGCCAAAAATGGCGCACGTCCATCAACCGCACGGCGGAGGCCATGACGATTTTCGCGGTGATGTGCGCCGGGATTTTCCCGGCCATCCACGTGGGCCGCGTGTGGTTGGTGTGGTATCCGTTGCCCATCCCCAACGCCAACGACATCTGGCCGCAGTTCCGCTCGCCGCTGTTGTGGGACGTGTTTGCGGTGTCCACGTATTTCACGGTGTCGCTGCTTTTCTGGTACATGGGATTGATTCCCGATCTGGCGACCATCCGCGATCGGCTGCGATTGCAAGCGCAGCATCTGACCGGGCCGGCCGCGCAGTTCATCAACAAAGCCAAGCAGGCGGTGTACGGATTTTTCGCGCTGGGCTGGACGGGTTCCAACCGCCACTGGAGCCACTACGAGAAGGCGTACCTGCTGCTCGCGGGCCTCTCCACGCCGCTGGTGCTCTCGGTGCACTCCATCGTGTCGTTTGACTTCGCTGTGTCGCAGGTGCCCGGCTGGCACACCACCATCTTCCCGCCGTACTTCGTGGCGGGCGCCATCTTCAGCGGCTTCGGCATGGTGCTGACGCTGATGATTCCGTTGCGCAGTCTTTTCAAACTGGAAGAGATCATCACCGAGCGGCACATCGAGCTGATGTGCAAAGTGACGTTGGCCACCGGCTCCATCGTGGGCTACGCGTACGGCATGGAATTTTTCATCGCGTGGTACGGCGGCAATCCGTACGAGCTGTACGCGTTCAAGAACCGCGCATTCGGCCCGTACTGGTGGGCGTACTGGATCATGGTGAGCTGCAACGTCATCAGCCCGCAGTTTTTCTGGTTCAAGAAAATCCGCACCAACATGGTCGCCGTGTTCGTCCTCTCCATCTTCGTGAACATCGGCATGTGGTTCGAGCGCTTCGTCATCGTGGTCACCTCCTTGCACCGCGATTTCCTGCCCTCCAACTGGGGTTACTACAGCCCGACCTTGATGGACGTGCTGACGTACGTGGGCACGATGGGTTTCTTCATGACGCTCTTCCTGCTCTTCATCCGGTTCCTGCCGTTGATCGCGATCTCTGAAGTGAAGGGCGTCACGCCACAGGCCGATCCGCACCACGAACTGGGCGGCGCGCAGAAAGAGGTCTCGCACTGATGAGCCACGCGTACGGCATCTTGGCAGAGTACGACACGCCCGCCGCTGCGATGGCCGCCGCGCAGCGCGTTCGCGACGCGGGCTACACGCGGTGGGACGTGCACACGCCGTTCCCCGTGCACGGCATGGACGCGGCGATGGGCATGAAGAATTCGCCCGTGGGTTGGTTCACATTTTTGGGCGGCCTCTCCGGCTACACCGGCGGCATGGTGATGATCTGGTACATGAACGCCTATAACTACGAGATCGTGGTGGGCGGCAAACCCATGTTCAGCGGCTTCTACGCGTTCCCCGTCTGCTACGAACTGACGATTCTGCTCGGCGCATTCGGTTCGATCATCGGGATGCTCATTCTCAACCGGCTGCCGCGACTGCATCATCCGCTGCTCAAAAACATGCGGTTCGCCACCGTGACGCACGACAAGTTTTTTGTGGTCATCCAATGCGACGACCACAAATACAACGAGACGCAAACCCGCACCCTGCTGCAGACCGGGGCCAAGCATATCGAGATGGTGGAGGAATAGGATGCGACTAATCCTGATAGGCATAGCGATGTTGACGTTGCTCGTCGTGGGCCTTTTCGGCCTGCGCGGCAGTCTCTCGCGCAAGCCGCCGCTGGAGGTCTTCCCCGACATGGATCGGCAACCCAAGTTGCGGCCCATGGAACCCAACCGCTTTTTTGCCAACGGCATCAGCTCGCAACCGTTGGTGGAAGGAACCGTCGCCCGCAGCAAACCTGTGACCGATCTCGCCGGACAAAAAGTCCATCCGTTCCAAGTGGATCATCCTGTGAACAGCGGTCGCGTCGCGGGCAGCACCAATTATCTGGAGCTGACACCGTTGTCCGTCTCTCGCGAAGTTGTGGCGCGCGGCCGCGAACGGTACGGCATCAGTTGCGTGCCGTGTCACGGCGATCTGGGCGACGGGCAGGGGATGGTCACGCGCCTGGGCGTGGGCATGGCCGCTGCCAATCTGCATGACCCAACCATTGTGCGCATGACCGATGGGCAGCTTTATCGCACGGTGAGTTTTGGCAGCAAAGAAGGGGCGGGCGTGATGAAAGGCTACGCTGCAAACGTGGATGTGGCCGATCGCTGGGCCATCGTGGCCTACGTGCGCGCGCTGCAATCCTCCAAGCTGGCGAGCCTTGACGAACTCAAAATTCACGAGGCCGCCAAGCCCGGCACGGTGCCTGCCGCGTTGTTCCAGCCATTGAAGAATTGACGATGAGCGCCCACTCCCCAGCCGCACACGCCAGCGCCGAGACCCACGAACACACGTTGTGGGATCGCTTGCCGTGGATGGCCGCCGCGCTGGGCCTGCTCGGTTGCGTGGCCGGGTACATCATCGAAGGCCAGAAAAATTTCGCCCACGCCTATCTCGTGGCGTTCATGTTTTTCCTCAGCATCGCGCTGGGCTCGTTCTTCCTCGTGCTCATCCATCACCTCTTCGACGCGTACTGGTCGGTGCCCATCCGGCGTTTTCTTGAACACCTCGCCAGCCTGCTGCCGTGGATGGCGCTGTTCTTTCTGCCCATCGGTTTGATGAGCGGCGATCTCTATTACTGGATGAGCGTGGATCCGGCGAAGGACCACGCGCTGGCGGTCAAGCAAGTGCTCTTCAACAAAAAAACCTGGGGCATCGCCAGCGCGGTGCTCTTTGGCGTGTGGTGGTTGTGGACGCACAAGCTGCGTTCGTGGTCGCTGCGGCAGGACGAGACCGGCGCGGCCGAGTGCACCGTGGCCATGCGCCGCTGGGCGGCCTCCGGCATTTTTGTCTTCGCCTTCTCGCTGACAGCCGCGGCAATTTTCTGGATGAAATCGCTGGAGCATCAGTGGTTCTCCACCATGTACGGCGTGTACTATTTCGCCGGCAGCGTGTGGGTGGCATTGGCCACGGCCTACGCCATTGCGCTCCTGCTCAAGCGCTCCAACATGGTGCCGATGATGGGCGAAGAACAATTCCACAGCTTGGCCAAGCTGCTCTTCGCCTTCACCGTGTTCTACGCGTACATCCATTTCTCGCAGTACTTCCTGATCTGGAACGCGGCAATGCCCGAGGAGACTTTCTGGTACGCCAAGCGCGAGCAAGGCAACTGGGCGTACGTCGGCTGGGTGATCATCCTCGGCCATTTCCTGCTGCCTTTCCTCACGCTGCTGCGCATTGACGCGAAGCTGAATCTGAAGGTGGCCATCCCCATCTTTGTATGGGTCTGGTTGATGCACCACGTGGACATGCAGTTTAACATCATGCCGCTGGTGCAGCCCGATGGGCCGGTCTTCCTGATTTCATCCCTGAGCGCGATGCTGCTCATCGGCGGATTGTTGACCGCATTGTTCCTGTGGGAACTGCGCCGCCACCCGGCCTTCCCGTTGAAAGACCCGCGCATGGGCGAGGCAGTGAGGCACTGACATGAGCGAACCCACGACCCATCACAGCCATCGCGGCTGGCAGACCTACGAGGTGGCGGCGATTCTCATCGTCGTGCTGCTCGCGGTGTGGGTGTTATTCACCTCGCTGGCCGGTGCGCGCAGCGAGGACTACGGCAACGCTCGCGCCCGCGAGCGTCAGGATAAATTAAAGAAAGGCCAGGAACAGGCGCAGCAGGAACTCAACTCCTTTGGCGCTGTGGACGGAAAGCGTTTCCGCATCCCCATTGACACGGCCATGCAACAGGCCGCCGATGCGATGGCGAAGGATCCGGCCGCCTTCCGTTCCAATCTGCTGGAACGCCTGCCGCCCGCGCCTGCGGCCGCGACTCCCGCTGGGAATAATTGATTTTGCAATGAGCTGTCACGACCATCCAACCTCGCACGCGGACTGCGGCCCCGCAGCGCCGGCGGCGATTGACGCCTCGTGCCGCGCGCCGGGACTGCTGTTGCTGGGCAGCGGGCTGGTGTGGCTCGTGCTGGCCACGCTCACGGGCGTGCTGGCCTCGTTGAATTTCCACAAGCCCTCGCTCTTGGCCGACTGCACATTCCTCACCTACGGGCATCTCAAATCCGTGTCCGGCGCGGCGTTCCTGTTTGGCTTCGGCGGCAACGCGGTGTTCGCGCTGACGCTCTGGTTGCTGGCCCGACTGCGCAGCGTGGAATTGCGACTGCCCTTGGCCGCAGCATTGGGCGGCGTGATCTGGAATGTCGGAGTCACCGCCGGTGCCGTGGGTATTTTGCAAGGCGACGCCACCGGTTACGAGGGACTCGATCTGCCGCTGTACGCCCTGCGAATGCTGATCGCCGGCGGCGCGTTGCTGGCACTTTGCGCAGTGGTGACTTACGCCGCGCGCGCGCAGGCCGAACTCTATCCGAGCCTGTGGTACATCCTCGCCGGACTCGTGGTGTTGCCCGTGGCGTTGGTGACGATTTACTACGCGCTGGGCGTAGAGCCGGTTCGCGGCGTGGCACAGGCGACGGCGAATTGGTGGGCCGTGTCCGTCCTGCGCAACGTGTGGCTGGGTTCAGCCGCGCTGGCGGCGGTGTTTTACTTCGTGCCCAAACTGGTGGAAACGCCGCTCCACAGCCGGCAACTGGCGGGACTGGGTTTTTGGGGACTCCTGATTTTTGGCGGATGGGCGGGCGCGCATGCGGGCGCGCCGGTGCCGGTGTGGATCATCAAGATGAGCGCCTTTGCCAGCGTGATGATGATCTTTCCGCTGCTGGCCGTGTTATGGAACATTCACCGCACCGTGGGCGGCAATGCCATCCTGATGTCGCAGGACATCACGCTCTCTTACATTGGCTTTGCGCTGCTCTGTTTCCTGCTCGCTGGAGTGGGCGCGGTGTTGCAGCCGCTGCACAATGTCACGACACACTTCACGCTGTTCACGGTGGCGCTGCGCGACCTGTGGGGCTACGGATTTTTTGCGATGACAGTACTTGGCGCCATCGTGTACATCACCCCGCGTCTGGTGGGGCGGGACTGGGCGGGCTGCGGTTGTCTGCGCGGCAATTTCAAGATGGCCACGGCAGGCGTCCTCCTCATGGTGATTCCGCAACTGTTCGGCGGCTGGATGCAAGGCGGCGCGCTCAACAACGCCACCTTGGCGTATGCCAATCTGCCCGCCAAAGCGCTGATGACCTTGCGTGTGGCGTTCATCGGCGAGGTGGTTTTACTGGTGGCCGCGGTGATGGCGCTGATCAATTTTGCGAGGCTGGTGTTGCCCAGTTGCTGCGGCTGCTGCAATCCGATTGAGATTTTCCGCATGTTCAAAGGGATCAAACCTCCGGGAGGTGCCGCGTGAACCGCGTGCCAATGCTCATCGCCTGCATCTTTGCGGCCCTCGCTCCGGCGTGGTTCGGCCTCGTGTACGGCCCAGCTCGTCAGCAGGCGAAGGTGGCGCCGTACTCGCGCGGCGAGGTTCTTTATCCCAACGATCGCGTGGGTCTGGCCAAGATGGGCCGTGACGTGTATCGCGCCAACGGCTGCTACCACTGCCACAGTCAGCAGGTGGCCCAAGGTGGGGTGCAGTACAATCTGTTCCTGATCGGCTCCGGTGCGAACCGCGAGGGATTGTTTGCCGCGATGGATCGCCGGGTCGTTGCCGCTGAAAAATCCAAGCAGGATGGCCAGGCCAAATCATGGCGCGATGCCAAGACGGCCAAGTCACTGGACCTCGCGCTCTTTCTCAACACAGACGATTTCAAGATCATAGAGGAATCCAAACTGGCGGTTCGGGCCGAGGCTGGCGTGGTGGACAAGCTCGATGAAGCAGGCCGGCTGGAGGCATTGAGCTTGGCGGGGTTGACGGACAAAGTCGAAGTGGAGCGCGCGCGCCGATTTTTGAAACTGCCGCAGGCCGCTGGTAACGCCACCGCGCCGCACCAGGCGAAGAAGCCGGGGATTTTACTTGTAGGCCCGTTGGCGTGGGCCGAAGCCAAGACGGTCGTGGTGGCGATGAAGAATGCCGGAGTCGTGATTTTGATGGAGCCGGAACTGACGCCCATTGTCGCAGGCCAGCCTGCCGGAGATATTGTGGCGAGAGAAGGTCATGCTGCGTGGGGACTGCGCCGCAGTGCGAGTCGCGATTATCTTTATGAGACGCCGGTGATGCTGGGTTCGCAGCGCGTCGGGCCGGACCTCGCCCACATCGGCGGCCGCTGGAAAGGTGATGCGTGGCACTATCAGCATCTCTACAATCCGAAAGCGGAAGGTTTCGGCCATGCCAAGTCCGTCATGCCGCCTTACCGATTCCTGTTCACGTACAAACCCGGGACGACGTTGTCCGCAGCGGAAGTGGCGCAGGGCAGTTTTGTCTCGGGCGGTCAAGTCGTCGTGCCCAAGCCCGCAGCCCGCGCGTTGGTGGCGTATCTGCAAAGCCTGCAGCAACCCGATCTGTTGCCGGAAGCGCCCGCGCCCAAATTAAAAATCGAATCCCGCAGCCAGAAGTGATGAGCGCACCGCAAACCTCCAAACCATCTCCTGAAAAGCCGGAGCCTACCGCCAGCGCGGCGCAGATGCCGGTGGGCGTGATGGTGTTGCTGCTCCTCGTGCTGTATTTCGGCATGACCCAAGTGGATCGCGCCGATGGCGGGTTCTCCGCGTTGGTACACGCGCCGTACACCGACGAAGAGGAATGGCAGGCGATGGCCGCGCGGTCGCCGCTGGAATTGCAACTGGAACGCGGCGCCTCCATTTTCAAAGGCAAAGCAGCTTGCCTGGGTTGCCATCAATCCGGGGGTGAAGGATCCCAAGGTCAACATGCCCCACCACTGGCGGCCTCCGAATGGGTGCTGGAGAGCAAGCCCGACCGCCTCGTGCGCATCGTGCTGCACGGGTTGAGCGGCCCGGTGAAAGTGCGCGATGTCATCTGGTCCGGCGGCACCATGCCGCCCGTCGGTGCGAATTTGTCCGATGAAGAAATCGCCGACGTGCTGACGTACGTCCGCAATTCGTGGGGCAACAGCGCCAAGCCGGTGGACGCCAAATCAGTGAAGGTCATCCGCGAGTCCGTCGCTTCCCGCGCCACACCGTGGACGGTGCCGGAGTTGGAAAAGATTTCCGTCACCGACAAGTAAGCTGCGGCCGCGTCCTGCGCGACACGGCACCTCGCAGTGCTTGCCACGCCTGATTTCCCTGCCATCCTCGCCTTCATTCATGAAGGCCATTGCGCTCCTCCACTCACTGGCGTTTGCGGCGTCCTTGACCGCAGCGGAATTTTCCATCGTCCCCTTCAGCGCCGACGTCACCGTGCCGCTCGGGCACGGCATGATGGGCGGCTTATGGAAATCCACCTCGGTAGCCGATCCGCTCTTTGCCAAAGGCATCGTGATTTTGGGCGGCGACAAGCCCGTGGTGTTTGTCTCGGTGGACTGGTGCGAGATTCGCAACGAGGCGTTTGACCGCTGGCGTCAGGCGCTGGGCGAGGCTGCGGGCACCACGCCCGAGCGCGTGCTCGTCTCCTGCATCCACCAACACGACGCGCCGGTGGCCGACTTGGAGGCGCAGCGCATCTTGGAGCGGCACAAACTCATCGGCAGCGTTTGCGATCTGGCCTTTCATGAGAAGGCCGTGCGTGGCGTGGCCGAGGTGGTGCGTGCTGCGATGAAAAATCCCAAGCGCGTCACACACATCGGCATCGGCCAGGCGAAGGTCGAGCGCATCTCCTCCAACCGCCGCTACCTCTTGCCCGATGGCAAACCTTCCTTTGGCCGCGGCAGTGCCAGCGCCAAGAACGTGCTGGCCCGCGATGCGGACGAGGGCACCATTGATCCGTGGCTCAAGACGCTCAGTTTTTGGAACGGCACCAACGCCGTGGCCGCGCTCAGCGGTTACGCGACGCATCCGATGAGCTACTATCGCACCGGCGCCGTCTCCGCTGATTTTCCCGGCGACGCCCGCGCCCGGCGCCAGCGCGAGACGCCCGATTGCTTGCAGGTTTATTTTTCAGGCGCCAGCGGCAACGTCACCGCCGGCAAATACAATGACGGTGCGCGCACCAATCGCGTCGCGCTGGCTGACCGCCTGCACACAGGCATGACGCGCGCGTGGACACAGACCCAGCGCCACCCTTTGCAGCGCGTGGCCTTTCGCAACACGCAGGTCCGGCTGGAGCCGCGCAATCATGCGGGGTTCACCGTGGAAGATCTCCAACGCAAATTGGTGCCCGCCACCGATCACTTCCAGCAATGCCTCGCCGCGATGGGACTGAGCTGGCGGCAACGCGCGGATGCCGGCCACAAGATTGACGTGCCGGTGATTGATTTGGGCGCCGCGCAATTGCTGCTCTTGCCGGGCGAAAGCTATGTGGAGTATCAGCTCGCCGCGCAGCAGATGCGCCCGGATTCCTTCGTGCTCGTCGCGGGCTACGGCGAGGGGGCGACGGGTTACGTGCCCACCGAAAAGCATTGGGCGGAAGGCGACGGCAATCTGGGCGACTGGTGCTGGGTGCATCCGGGCGCGGAGAAGCCGCTGCTTGATGCCATGCGCCGCGTGCTGACGGCGAAGTGAATTGGCGGGGCAGCTCAGGATTTTCTGCCGAACATCCACGCGCACAGCGCCGGCAACACCAGCAACGTCAGCGCGGTCGAGCTGAGGATGCCGCCGATGACCACGGTGGCCAGCGGGCGTTGCACTTCCGCGCCGGTGCCGCTGGCAAAAGCCATCGGCAGGAATCCCAGCGCAGCCACCAGCGCCGTCATCAACACCGCGCGCAGCCGTGTCAGCGCGCCGCTGCGCACTGCTTCCAATCCGGGCAGTCCCTGCGCGCGCATCTGGTTGATGAAGGTGACTAACACCAGACCGTTGAGCACCGCCACGCCGGACACGGCGATGAAGCCCACGCCCGCCGAGATGGAGAAGGGCATCCCGCGCAAGGCCAGTGCCGCCACGCCACCGGTCAACGCCAGCGGCACGCCGGTGAACACCAAGAGCGCCGGTTTGGCCGCGCCCAATCCCGCGTGCAGCAACATGAAGATCAGCACAAAACAGATGGGCACCACCATCGCCAGCCGGTTGCGCGCGCTCAGGTAATGCTCGTGCTGGCCGCCCCATTCCGTCCAGAGGCCCGGTGGCAACGCCGCGCGCGCGACCACCGCTGTCTGTGCTGCGGTGACAAATCCACCCAAGTCGCGGCCGCGCACATTGGTCACCACCGTGATGCGGCGCTGGCCATTTTGGCGGCTCACTTGGAATGGACCTTCGCCATCGGACACCTCCGCCAACAATCGCAGCGGTAGCACGTGCGGCAGTCCTGTGTGATGCGGGGCACTGGCCAGCGTGAAGGCTCGGGGCGCATGCTCGGCCACCGGCGGCAGCGGCACGGGCAGCTCCTCCAATTGCCGGCGATCGGTGCGGACCGATTCGGGCAGTCGCACAACGATGTCAAAGCGGCGGTCGCCCTCGAAGAGTTGTCCCGCAGTGTGTCCGCCGACGGCGATGGAGACGGCGTCCACAATGTCGCCACCGGTCAATCCGTGGCGCGCGATCACATCGGCGCGCGGGCGCACGGTCAACATCGGCATGCCACTGGTCTGCTCCACGCGCACATCAGTGGCACCGGGCACCGATTGCAACACTTGCGCCACGCGCGCGGCGGCTTCGCGGAGTTGATCCATGTCGCTGCCGTACACATGCACGGCCACATCGCTGCGCGTGCCGGCGATCAGTTCGTTGAACCGCATCTGGATGGGTTGCGTCACCTCATAATTATTGCCGGGCACATCCGCCACGGCGGCGCGCAGGCGTTGCTCCAATTCAGGTTTGGAAAGTTTGGGGTTGGGCCATTGCGCGCGATCCTTGAAAAGGATGAACGTGTCCGAGACATGCGGCGGCATGGGATCGGTGCCCAGATCCGTCGTGCCGGTTTTGGAGAACACCACGGCCACCTCGGGCATCTGCGCCACGGCGCGTTCCAATTGCATCTGCATGCGCGTGGCCTGTTCCAAGCCCGTGCCGGGGATGCGCACGGCGTGCATGGCGATGTCGCCTTCGTCGAGGGTGGGGATGAATTCCTGTCCCAACCTCGTGAACCCCACGCCCGCGCCGATGCACAGTGCCGCCGCGATGGCGATGACCGCGCCACGCCGGCGCAGCGCCGCGTCCAACAGCGGTTCGTACAAGCGATGCGCCACTTGCATCAGCGGATTTTCCTTTTCAGAAATCCGCCCACGCACGCACAGCGCCACCATCGCCGGGATGAATGTCAGCGAGAGGAGAAATGCTGCGGTGAGCGCGAAGATCACCGTCAGCGCCATGGGATGGAACATTTTGCCCTCCACCCCCGCCAGCGCGAGGATGGGCACGTACACGATGATGATGATGGCCTCGCCAAAAACGGTGGCGCGGCGTACCTCGTGGCTGGCGTGTTGCACCACGTCCATGCGCTCGGCCAGTTCCAGCGGGCGGCCCAGTTGCCGCTGTCGCTCAGCCAATCGGCGCAGGCAATTTTCCACAATGATCACCGAGCCATCCACGATGAGACCAAAGTCCACCGCGCCCAAACTCATCAAGTTGCCGCTGATGCCCCACGCCACCATGCCCGTGGCGGCCAGCAGCATGGAGAGGGGGATGGCCAGTGCCGTGACGAAGGCCGCGCGGACGTGTCCCAGCAACGCGAAGAGCACCACCACGACCAGCACCGCGCCGTAAAAAAGATTGTGCTTCACCGTGGCGATGGTGGCGTTGACGAGGCGCGAGCGATCCAGCAGCGGCGTGAGCACGATGTCCGGCGGCAGACTGCGCTGCACGGCGGGCAGGCGCTCGCCCACGGCGCGCGCGACGGCGCGGCTGTTGGAGCCGGTCAACATCAGCACGGTGCCCACGACCGTCTCGTGACCGGCGTGAGTGGCGCTGCCTTGCCGCGCGGCACCGGCGATGACGACATCGGCCACGTCACCGATAAACACCGGCGTGCCGCGTTTCTGTGCGATGGGCACGCGCGTCAACGCCTCGCGCCGATCCACGCGCGCGTCCACGCGCACCAGCATCGTCTCGCCGCGCTGCTCCATGCGGCCCGCGCCCGCTACTTGATTATTGCGTTCCAGCGCGGTGATAAGGTCGTGCAGCGTCAAGCCGTGCGCCAGCAAATCGGGCAGGCGCGGCTGCACTTCGTACTGCTTCACAAAACCGCCGATGGCCTCGATGTCGGCGATGTTCTTGATGGTCGAGATCAACTGCGGCCGTACCAGCCAGTCCTGCAGGGTGCGCAGATAGGTGAGCCGCTGCACATCGTTGGTCAGCAACTCGCCTTCGAGGGTCAGATAATCACCGCCGGCCTGCAGCCCGGGTTTGCCCGTGGCGTTACTTTCTCCATCGCGAAAGTGAACGCTCCACATGAAGACCTCGCCCAAGCCCGTGGAGATGGGCCCCATCTTCGGATCCGCGCCCGCAGGCAGCGTGGAGCGGATGTTGTTGAGGCGTTCGCTGATCTGTTGCCGCGCGAAGTAGATGTCCACCTCGTCCTCAAAGATGGCCGTGACTTGGCTGTAACCATCGCGCGAAAGTGATCGCGTGGATTGCAGGCCCGCGATGCCCGCCAGCGTGGTCTCCACTTGAAAGGTGATCTGCCGCTCGATCTCCTCCGGCGACAATCCCGGGTGCACCGTGTTGATCTGCACCTGCTTGTTGGTGATGTCCGGTACCGCGTCAATGGGCAGCCGCGCCAGCGCCAGCGCACCGATGACCGCGCCGACCAGCGTGAGCACCAGCACGAAGTGCCGCTGGGCGATGGCGAGTTTGAGGATGCGATCAATCATGGCGGGCTAAAATCCGTCGCTGTGATCGTGCTCATGCTCCGCGCTGGCCTTGAGCAATTGCGCCTTGAGAATGAAACTGCCCTGCGCCACCACCACTTCCTCCGGTTGCAGACCACTCAACACCGGCAACCAACCATCCACCTCGCGCCCCAGCTTGACCTCGCGACGCGCGAATTTGTTTTCTGCGCCGGGCACCGGCACGAACACCACGGGCTGGCCGCCGATCATCTGCACGGCCTCGCGCGGGATCACCAGCGATTCCTGCGGTTCATTTGCCTCGGGCAATTGTGCGGTGACAAATGTGCCCGGCCGCCAGTGCCCGTCGCGATTGTCTAACACCGCGCGCACCTGCACCGTCCGCGTCTCCGGATCGGCCGTGGGCGAGACGTGAGCCACCGTGCTCTGCACCGTCCGCCGACTGGCGGGGTCGCTGACCATCACCGTCTGCCCCGCCTTCAACATCAGTGCGCGCGCATGTGGCACGTCCACCAACACCCACACGAGGCTCAAGTCCGCGAGGATCATCAGATGCGGCCGGTCCGGCGAGGCCATTTCGCCCGCCGTGATTTCGCTTTCCACCACCGTGCCCGCGCGCGACGCACGCACACTGCATTGCGCGCGCAATTGGCGCGTGTTTTCCAGCATGGCGAGGGCTGCTGCATCCATGCCCAGCAGTTGCAAATGATTGCGGGCGCCGGCGATGGCAAACTCGACCTGCTGCACCTGCGTCTGGGCGTCCTTCAACACCTTGGCCTTGCGCGCCTCACCGGCCCGCACCACAGCCTGTGCGGCGAGGAGACTGGCCTGCGCGTATTTCTGATCCTGCTGCCACTGGGCATGGGCCGCCTGCAACACGGCGCGCGCAGCCGTTTCCTTGATCTCGGCGGTGCGCCAGGCCGTCTCGCGACGCAGGACTTCGGCCGTGGCAATGCCACCGGCACTCTCCAGTAATTTCTTGCCTGATTCATAGATCTCGCGAGTGGTGGCCACTTCCAGTCGCGCCGCCGCGAGCGTGGCCTGTGCCTGCACGATGCTCGAATTGTTTTCCGCCAGCACTTGTTGCGCGAGCGCTTTGGCGTGGTCCGCCTCGCGCTGCGCCAGTTCAGGGTCGAGCTGCGCGACGGTCTGGCCTGATTGCGCCACCACCAGCAGTGAAATCTGTTTCAGATATTCGTTCTGTGCCGCGCCCAATTCAGTGCTGTCGATGATGAAGAGGGTCTGATTGGCCTCCACGCGATCGCCCAGATGAGCGCTGAGGCTCACCACGCGCCCGCTCACGGGCGAACTCACGTGGGCCATGGTCTCCTCGTCAAATGCCACGCGCGCTGGCGCAGTGAAGGTGGGCATCAATTTGCGCCGCGTGACATTGCCCAGCACCACGCCGTTCTCCTTGATGGCGTTGGTGGAGAGCGTGACCTCGTTGACCTGTTTGGCGATGCCCGCGACGGCTGCCATCGCCGGCGCGCAACAATCATCCACCGCGGCGGCGTGCTCGTGCTTGTCGTGGCGCTCGCAGCCCAGCGCCAGTGCGACCAGCAGCGCGGTGAAGGTGAAGTGAGTTTTCATGGCAATAGGGAGTTCAAGGTTGAGGCATGGAAATGGGGCCGCCACCGGCGCGGCGCAGTTGAATGGCGGCAGTTGCCAGTCGGCGACGCAGATCGAGCAGGCGCAGTTGTGCCGCCTGCAGATCCAACTCGGCCAAACGCACCGGCGTGATATCGGACTGGCCAACGGCATGCACCGCGCGCGCCAGGCGTGCTCGCTCTTGCTGCAAGGGAATGAGCCGTTCGCGGACATGATTGGCGGCGGCCTGAAGCTGGGACTGCGCGATGTGAGCCTGGCGCACTTCCTGAACAGCTCGGCGCAGGAGCTGCGTCAGGTGATGGCGCACCTCGATGAGTTCAGCCTCAGCCTTTGCGCGCGCCGCTGCGCCGGTGTCAAAAATAGGCAGGGGCACAGTGACCGACGGCCCCAGCGACCAGTCCGGATCGCGCTCGGCGGCAAGTCCCGCTCCAAGTCCCGAGAGCCAGGCCAGTCGGGCCAATGCCTGATCATCGCCGCGTGCCGCCAGTTCTGCGCGCGCGGATTGGATCTCCGGACGCCGCTGCAGGGCGTTGGAAATCCACGCGGCTTCGGAAGGCACCGGTGCCGGATCGGATAAAGGTGTGCTGAGTTGGAAATCATGCAGCACCGACGGCTGGCCGAGAAGGCGCGCCAAGGCCAGTTTTTCTATGGCCAGTTTCATGCGTTGTTCGGCCAACTCCGCGAGCACCTCCGCCAACTGCGCGTCCATCGCGGCGACATCCAACCGCGTCCCTTCGCCGATTTCCAATCGGCGTTGCGCCACCTCGCGCAGGGCAGCAAGCACCGACTGGCGTTGCTGCAACAGGGCGATGGTTTCCTGATGCGCCACGTGGGCGAGATAGTGGGTCTCCGTTTCTGCGATGACATCGAGTGCCGCAGTGACCACCGTCGCGCCGGCCGCGCGCAGACGATGATCGGCGGCGCGGATGCGTCGAGGTTGCTGGATCCAATGCGCCAACTCGGTGGCGAGGCCCGCTTCGATGGCTGTGGCGCCGCCGCCTTCGGGCAGACGAAAGAGAATGTGCAACACCGGATTGGGCAGCACGCGCGTCTGCCAAGCGTCCGCCTGCGCCGCGCGCGCGCGGGCGAGTGCCATCTGAATTTCCGGCGAGGCCAGCACGGCCTGCTGCACGGCGTCGGGCAACGCCAGTGAGTTGGTGCTGGCGGCCAGATCAATGGGCGCGCTGTTGGTCTGGAAAATAATGGCGGCGCGCAAACCCGCCGCCTTGGTGGCAGCGGCTGCGGCGTCATCGGCCGGCATGGGCGTGTGGCACGCCGACAGCAGCGCGAAGGACGCGCCGCTCAACGAGGCCAAAAATATTTTGATGTGCTGACTTGGTTTCATGGAGACAAACGACAACGCAACCCAATCTTGGGGTGACGGTGGGTGGACGGAACCGAAAGTCCCGTCAGGAGCAGATCGCGGGCGTGCGCGCGGGCAGGGCGGCGCGGGTCAGAAATTGCCAACGAGCAGGAAGGTCTGGCGGGGAGACATCGCCCCAGATGCAACGCGGAAAAACGGCAGGCGCAAATTCATCAAACGAGATCGGCAGAGGCATCACTGGCGGCGGGAGAATGGCGGCGAACACGACGGCGGATTCAAGGCCGCCACTTTCCAAGTTGGTGCAGCGGGCGCAGTCTTGATGTTCCTGCGTGGGCGCGCTGCCGAGATTCTGTGCTTTGCCGCAGCAGTCATCGGCCACCCAGTTGATGGAGGCCAGCAGACAATGCGAGGTGGCTGGCAGCCAGACGGCGACCACAACGCAGGCAACAATGGAGCGCAGGCAATTCACGCTATCTCTTGCTAACATAATCGGCGGGCAACGACAAGGCTTTACCGGTTTCGCGCAGCGGCCGGCGGAGTGGATGCGGTGTAGCGCTCGAAAATCTTGCCGGGCAACTGGCGCACCAAACGTTTCATCTCGAGCGACAGCAGCGCCACGGCGACCTTCGCGGCGGGCAACCCGGTCTGGCGGATGATCTGGTCCGGCGCCATCTCGCCCGGCTCCAACGCAGCGAGGATGCAGGTCTCGGTCGGATCCAGATTCGGGGCAGGGGCGGCTGCGCCGGAGTGTGCCGTGGTGGTGCGCGGGAAAAATTCCCCGAGGCCCGCGAGAATGTCGTCCACGTTTTCGCACAGCGCCGCGCCGTCCTTGATGAGTTGATGGCACCCGCTGCTGCGCGGCGAATCCACCCGGCCCGGCACCGCGAAGACTTGCCGGCCATAATCTGCCGCGAGATTGGCCGTGATGAGCGCGCCGCTGGTGAGGTTGGCCTCCACGACGACGGTGGCTTGGGTCATCCCCGCCACGATGCGATTGCGGATGGGGAAGGATTGCTTGTCACCGTGCCGACCGAACGGGAATTGTGTGATCACTGCGCCGGTCTGCGCGATGCGATCAAAGAGCGCGGTGTTTTCCACCGGGTAAATCACATCTATGCCGGTGCCGAGCACCGCCACTGTCCGTCCACCGGCGGCCAGCGCGCCTTCGTGCGCAGCGGTGTCAATGCCGCGTGCGCCGCCACTCACCACCGTCAGTCCTGTCCGCGCCAGATCCGCCGCTAAACGCCGCGCGGTCTCGCGCCCATAAAGCGTGGTCTGTCGCGAGCCGACCATCGCCACGGAATGACGCGTCGCGTCTGCAAGCGCACCTTTGATGTAGAGGACGATTGGCGGGTCGTGGATCTCTCGCAGCAGCGGCGGGTACTCGTCGTCGCTTTGGATGAGGATGCGGCAACCGGCACGTTGCGCGCGCTCCAACTCCTCCGTCACATTGATCGTCCCCTGCCAGCCCGAGATGGTCGCAGCCAACACCGGGCCGATGTGGTTGACCTGCTGCAATTCGTGCGCTGAGGTGCGCAGGATGGTCGGCGCGTCGCCGAAACGATCCAGCAACCGACGCACGGTGATCGGCCCGATGTCCGGCAGCAGATTGAGCACCACCAAGGCCTCGCGCGGGGTCATGCCGCAGATTAAAACTCCCGCGCAGACTAGCAAGCCGGCAGTGAGGATTGCGCGCGCTATTTCTTGTGCGGCTCTTTGGAGGCGCTGAGGAAGGCCAGCAGCGATGCGACATCTTTGGGCGGCAGTCCATCAATGAGGCCCACGGGCATGATGGAGAGACTGGAGGCGGTGAGGCTCTTGATATCCTGCCGTTGCGCGACGTGCCGTTTGCCGGTGAGGTCGAGCAACTCCACGCTCGTGCGCGACTCGCCATCGAGCCGGCCGGAGATGGAGTCGTCATTCTTCAACTCCAAAGTCCACAGGCGAAAATTGCTCTCCAAAGAACGGTTGGGATCCACGATCTCCGCGAGGATTTCCGGCGCGGGCCGAGCACCGATGCCCGTCAAGTCCGGGCCGATGAGACCGCCTTGACCGCCGAGCGAGTGGCACTGGACGCACAGCAGTTTGAACACCTCGGCGCCGCGCGCGACGTCGCCCGGCTGCTCGATCCACGGCAGCATCTTCTTCAGCACCACCTGCCGGTCGGCATCGCCGCGCAGGGCATCCAGTTGCTTGGCCAACTCCGCGATCTTCGCGTCCGAACTGATCTTGATGGACTGCCATTCTGCGGCGTTGAGTTCGCCCCGCAAAACTTTTCCCTGCTCGATGGACTGCAACAGCGCGCGCGTCCACGGCGGACGACGCAGCAGCACTGCGATCCCCGCACGGCGCGTGGCTGGCGTCAGAGTCGTCCACTTGGCCAGCAACGCCGGGCCAGCCTGTTCGCTGCGGCTTTCGCCCAACGCCGAGACGAGCGCGCTGGCGAGGTCGCTGGGAGTCTGCACCGTGATAGTATCAAGGATCGCCGCCACTGTGGCGGGCTGATCTTCCAGACGCAGCAAGCGGCGCGCGGCATCACCGCGTTGATCGGCGGGCAGAGCGCTATTGGTCAGTTGCACGCGCATGCCTTTGATGACGGCCTCGGCGTCGGCGGCAAAAATATCCGCGCGACCCCATCGCGCCGCGAGGGACAGCAGACGATCTTTTTGTCCCGCGGGCAGGGCTTTCATCAGCGCAGACAATTCCGCGCGATCCGTCTCCGTCAATTTGGGTGCGGCGTTCGCGGGCCAGCCGTTGATGAGACCATCGAGCACGAAGGCCGCCAGTTCCTCATTGGCCGAACGCAGCGAGCCGAGCGTGGCCACGACCGACTCCACCGGCGCGCGCTGCGCGTAATGCCGCGTGACGATGCCCACGGTTTGGCCGATCTTGTCGGGCAACCCATCGGCCGCCGCGCCGGTGGCCGGGCCGACTTCAAACACCTCCACGTCATCCCACCACGCCTCGCCCGTGGAGCGGCCCCAGCCACCGTAGAGCAGGTTCAATATCAGCTTGGTGTGCGTGCCCGTCTCAAACTCGCTGGTGATGCGCGCCCAATCCGTGTCGCCCTTCAGCGCACTGGTTTTTCCCTGACGCTGCAGCTCGTGCAGATTGATCTGCGCGCCCTCGCCGGTGCCGGCCTTCAGTCCACGCGTCTTGACCCACGCGGAAACGCGGTAGCGCGTGCGCGGCTTCACAGCGATGTCCTGCGACCAACTGACATCCGCACCGGTCTGCGAGGTGATCTTCACCGAACGCTTGCCGCCGTGCGCGGATTGGTCATCCACGCTGAAGGTCGCCTCGCCATTGTGCGTGAGCCGCCGCCACGATACGGGCGCGCCGTTGCCCATCTCTTCCATCGAAGGATTGGCCACCAAATTATTCTGCTTCGGGGCGGGCTTGGGGGCCTGCGGTTTTCCGGTGGCTTCGCTGTTGCCCAGTGCGGCGCGGAGGAAACCTGCGTCATGCCGCGCTGCGGCGGCAGTGGCCGCTTCGGGCAGCCAACGGTCGTTGGCATTTTCCGGACGTTGCAGTGCCTGATAAATCGCAGCGCCTGCGGCTTCGCTGGAGGATTGATCGGCCAACGCGAGAAAGGCGGCCAGTCGTACTTGTGCATCCGGATCGTTCAGCAAGCCACCGTCCAAAATGGCGGCGGCGACGGTTGTCGTGGCGGGCAACACTTGCAGCGCGTTGCGGCGCACGCCGGCGGAGGGATGACGCAGTGCGGTCAGCGCCACTTGCAACGCCGCTGCATCGCGTCCATCCAGTGCGCCCCAACCGTGCAACGTCCACAACGCGTGGATGACGCCGGGATTGAGACCGATGGCGTCCAGGCGCTGATCGCACGCCAGCGCCAGCAGTGCGGTGCGGGTTTCCGGTGAAGGCCCACGCTCCACGAGCAGGCGTTGCGCGTGGCGCCGCCAGAACAGATTGTCGTGCGCCAGCGCGGCCACGAGCTTGGCGGGGGAGGCGTCGCCCAGATGGAACGCAGCGGCCGGCGGCGCGTGCTTGTACACCACGCGGTACACGCGGCCCAGCGTGGTTTCGCGCAGCGCAGTCTCGTAGGCGTTGCCTCTGCCGTTCTTGAAACCGATCGGCGTGGGATTGTGCTGCACGATGTAGTTGTACCAATCAATCACCCACACGTGGCCGTCGGGACCGACCTCGGCCATGATGGGTGCGGTCCACTCATCATCGCTGGCGAGGAGGTTGACGGGGTTGCGCGTGCGGAAGTCCGCGCCCTCGCGTTCGAGGAAGAAGGTGCCGATGAGTTTGCCGGTGGGTTCGGCGACAAAGGCGGTGCGGTTCCAGTATTCGCTGGGCCATGCGCGTGCGGTGTATAACGCGTGGCCGGCGGCGGCGGTGTAGCCTCCGTGATGGTCCACCTGCCGCACCTTGTCGCTGAGCGCATGGAAGAGATGCGTGTCGGCGCTGGCCCCGAGCACGCTGCTGTTCCAGCCGCGCACCGCCTCGTAATAGCGGTTGGGGATGGGCAGATAGACGCTGGGATTGCGATTGGCGGTGGAGCCAAAGACGATGCCTTCTTCGCTGAACCCCAAGCCCCAACAGTTGTTGTTGTTGTTGCGAAGGAACTCCAGCTTGCTGCCGTCGGGGCGGAAGCGATAGAAGCCGGTGGCAAAGCGCCGCGGCTCGCCGCCGATCTCGCCGTTAAAACCTGCGTAGCCCACCGTGCCCCAGATCCAGTTGTCGAAGCCGTACACCAGATTGCTCGGACCGGCGTGCGTGTCGCCTTTGCTCCAGCCATTGAGCAGCACTTTGCGCACGTCAGCTTTGCCGTCGCCATCGGTGTCCTTGAGATACAACGTGTGCGGCGCCTGATGCACGATGACGCCGCCCTGCCAGAACGTCAGGCTGGTGGGGATGTTCAGTCCCTCGGCGAACACGGTGAATTTGTCCGCGCGCCCGTCGCCATCGGTGTCCTCGCAGACGCGGATAGTGTCGCTGCCGTTGCCTTCGGCCCGGATGTCGTTGGGATAATTGATCGACTCACAAACCCATAACCGCCCGCGTTCGTCCCACGCCATGGCGAGGGGGCGGCGGATGTCCGGCTCGGCGGCAAAAAGTCTCGCCTCAAATCCATTGGGCAACACGAGGTGCCGCGCGGATTCAGCAGCGGGCAGGGGCAGTTGCATCTGGCTGGTGGCATTGTTCTGCGCGCCCCACTTGGCGCCGGCCACGTAGTTGGGGATGCGATCTTTGGCGGGGCCGTACTGGAATGGTTTGAGTCCGCGCACCGGTTCATTCTTGTGCGTGTACACTGCGCGACCACTGGCCCAGCGAATGCCGCGCTCCACCAACTCCTGAAAACCAGCGTGGCCCCACGTGCGCTCGTCGTGACCCCATGCGGTGTAGAACACCCGGCCTTTGCCGTGCGTGCGCACCCATGTCCACGGTTCCTTGTCGCGATACTCCAGCACGGTGCGTTCCTGCGCATTGTGCCGGTGATGCACGTAGGTCTCATCCCAACTCTCGAAGCTAGTGAAGTCTTTCATCACCTCGTGCCCGGCCTCGGCGGTGCGCGTGCGGAAGATGCCCGTGCCGTGGCTCTTGAACTGCGCGCCCGTCAGCGCGATGAGCTTGTCGGATTTGAGGAAGCAGTAGGACGCGCAATGCAGCGGCACGTAGCCTTTGCCGCCGGCCACAAAATCCAGCACGGCCTTTTCCTGTTCGGGCGTGATCTCGACGATGTTGGCGTACACCACCAGCGCGTCGTAGCCGGCGAGGGTGGCGGGGTTGAGATCGGCCATGCGCTCGGTGTACACCAGCGTGATGCCGCGAAAACTCATGGCCGGTTCCAACTGTCGGAAACGTTCAGTCGGTTTGTGATGGCCGCGATCGCCCAGAAAGAGCGCGCGCAGCGGACGATCATCCGTGGCGGGTGCGGCGGTTTGTGGAGCGGCGTGCGCCGTCGTCAACGTCCACAACAAACCCGCGAGTGCGAACCTGACAGCGATGGCTTTCATCCCATGCAAAGGCATGGGACGAGTTTGCAGAGTGCGGCGCTCGTTGTCCAGCCCTTGGCGCGAGCGGCTATTCGGCAGGAATTTCGTTGAGCGTGTAGTACGCCTCCGCATGCAGCAGCGGCAGGCCCGCAGCCGAACGCACGCCTTTGGAATGCAGCTCGTGGACGTGGCCTTTGGTGAGGCCGCTCACCTTGAGGCGCACGCTCTTCTTATCGGCGGCGACCGTGGCGGCCGTCACTTTGGGCGTGGCCTTGTCCACCTCTGGGCTGCCGTAGTCGGAGCGGTAGATGTACGTGTAAGCTTCCATCGTGTAGGAGGCGATGTCGCCGACGGTCTTGGCGTCCACCTCGTGCGTGAAGGTCAGCTCAAACCCATCGGGCTTGGCGCGCATCTCGTGGATTTCAAACGGCACCTTGCCGGTCCAGTCCACGCGTTCCAGCGCAAACTTTTTGCCACCCTTGGCGCCCCAACCGCGGTCGGTGCCGCCCACAAAGAGCGCGCCTTCCGGCGTCATCATCACCGAGAGATTGCCGGAACCAAATCCTTTGCGGAAAAGGATCGCCGCGCCTTGATACACGCCGTTGACCTTCTCCAGGAAAATACGGTTGATCGTGGAAGCGGTCTGGTCGCCTGCCAGCAATTGGTTTTTGAACACGCCAAACTTGCCCGTGCCATCAAACGCAAAACCGCTGGTGGAATTGCCCAGCTTGCCGTGCGGCAACACGCACGCGGGCGGCACCAGTTCTTTCACGCGCTGGCGCTCGGTCACCATGCGGCTGTTGGTGTTGGGCTTCACAGGGGCACCGCCCAAAGCGGCTTTCACTGCGGCCAAGTCAAACCACTTGAACCCGTCGGGATGACCTTGAAAGGAACCCGGGCGCAGATGCTTGAGCGAGCTGGAACCGTTCCACGGACCTTGGTTGTCGCTGTAGAACACGTCACCCAAATGATTCAAGCCGATGCCGCCGGGCGAGCGGATGCCGCTGGCGGTGGGGATGAGCTTGCCTTCGGGCGTCACGCGCACGCACCAGCCGCGGTAGTCAATGTTGCTGTTAAAAGATCCGGTGAGGCACAGCACCACCCAGATGTTGCCGTCCTTGTCGTGGCGCGAACCAAAGGCGTACTCGTGATAATCGCCGGTGATGCCCCAGCCGTCGTTCACGGTCTCGAAGACATCCGCGCGGCCGTCGCCGTTGGTGTCCTTCATGCGGGTGACCTCGCCGCGCTGCGTGGCGTAGAGCCAGCCGTCTTTGAGTGACAACCCCAACGGCTCATGCAAGCCATCGGCGTAGAGCTTGAACTTCATGGACCCGGGATTGCCCAGCGGATTCTCCACCGTGTAGAGATTGCCGCGCCGACCGCACACGGCCAGCTTGCCATCGGGCATCATCTCCATGCCGCTGGCCTCCAGCACCACATCCTCGGGGATGGGCAGGATGGTGATGGGATAATAATCCTCTTCCTTGGGATTATCGGCGGCGTGCGCGAAGCCTGCGGCCAGGATCAAAATTGCAGTCAGTCGTTTCATGTGCGTCATGTGCAGATTCCGGTTATTCCAAGTCCCATTGGTACTGCTGGCGGATGACCGTCTTGCCATCCACCTTCAACGGCACCAGCAATTCTTTGCGTCCACCATTCTCTCGCAGCACCGGCACGGCAGGGGTGGCGGAGAGCGTGATCTTCAAATTCTTGCCCACCTTCCACGCGCCGTCCTTGGCCACGATGTCGGTGTGAGCCGCGGCGAGATACCAGATGTTGCCGTTGCCGGTGATGGTGAGCTGGCGCGTGAGACTGGGCCGCTCGCCGCCTTGCGGGATGCAGTAATCTTCGATGGTCAACTCGCCTGCACGATAGCGGAACACCGGCCGTTGTTGCTCGACGAGTTGATAGCCCAGCGAGCGCATGTCCTGTGCGCGGCTGTCGTTGTTCTTCACGCGCGGCCACGCGGCCACGGCGTTGGTCAGCGCGGCGAAGCCCTGATCGCGCACCAGATTCACGGTGTAATAACCCGACGGCGGCTGGAAACCCACACCGCGATCTTTCCAATGCCGCGCGCCGTCCATGAAAGCGCCCTGCCAGATCATCGCCACCTGCAGGGTGTTCGCGTCGAAGCAGAGGTTCACCTTTTCGGGATAACCCACGCCGACACCACGCGGGCTGGCGCCCTCGATGAAGTTGCGATAGATGACCGCCTCGCCACCGGCCGCCTCAATCGGGATGCCCGTGGGATGACCCTTGGCGGTGTTTTGCACCGTGGTCTGTCCTTTGGACAGCGCCAGATTGTTGAAGCCCGGCCCCGACATGCTCACGGCCAATTCCTCGCCGCCGCCCGCCTCGAAATATTCCACGCGGATCTTGTGCGTGCCTTGCGCCAGCGAAATCTGGCCGGTCTTCTCCGAGGGCGGATGCACTCCATCGTGCGCCACCACCACCTTGTCGCCAATCAACAGGCGCGAGCCGTCGTCCGAAGCGATGCGGAAGGAATAGTTGCCCTGCTTGGTCGCGTTGATCTCGCCTTCAAACACCATCGCAAACCCATCGCGGACTTTGGACAGGTTGATGTCGATCAACCCATTCGCCGCCGTCCCAGTGTGCTTGGGCGTGAGCTTGGTGAAGTCCGGCAGCTTGACCCAATCGCCCTCGTAGATTTTGTACGAGAGATTCTTGATCGAGCCTTTGACCGCGCCGCCCGCCGCCGCCGGTCGCCCCAGCGAACGCGTGAAGGCCGCCAGCGCCAGCATCTCCTCATCGCTCACACCGGGCACCTGCGGCATCGCTGCGGCCGCGCCCACGACGACCAGCTTGCCCGGCTCCCGCACCGATTCCAGAAAGTACGCCTCATCAAACTTCACCGTCTTTTTGGCGCCGCCAAAACCCGTCGTCACCTCGCGATCCTTGCCCCAGAAATCGCCGAGGAACGCCGGCGCCTTGAGCGCCACGCCCGCCAGCGCTGGTTTGTCGGGATGATACTGATGGCACTGCGCGCAAATCTTGGATTCAAAAAGCAGCTGGCCTTTGGCGATGAGCGCGGGGTCATCCGCCGCACTGCACATCAGCGCGGGCGCAATCCCTGCGGCGATCAACCATCCGTTCAGACTATGTTTCATAGTGATTTGGGAATCGTGAAAAATGAGGGCGCAGTCTGCCTGCACACGTTGGCACAGGCAAGCCCCGGATCGAATTTATCGGCGAACCCACAATCCGACGGGACATCCTGTCCGGCATTCAGGCAGGTTTGCGCTGTGGATTACGGAGCGGGGGCAGGGGGCTTGGGTTTCTCGCCCCAGCGATCGGTCTTCACGCTGCCGTCGGGATTATACACCACATCGCGCACCTGCACGCCCGACTCCCAAGTCTTTTCCCAGTGGATCTTCC